>CAWULH010000072.1:0-3920 GCA_963923215.1 uncultured bacterium | reverse complement strand
GACATGATCTGCTATCGCCGTCGCGGACATAATGAAGGTGACGAGCCAAGTTATACACAACCAATGATGTACAAGTTAATTGAGGCAAAGCGCTCAACCAGAAAGCTTTACACAGAAGCATTAATTGGTCGTGGTGACATCACTGTTGAAGAGGCGGAGGGTGTGCTCCGTGATTATCAGAATCAATTAGATTCTGTTTACAACTCAGTACATAATGTCGAACCTGAACATAAAGATATTGTTATTCCAGTTGCACCAGAACCATCAGCTGTTAACACTGCAATCGATGAGGCAACATTACGAAAAATTGCTGCAACACAGATTGCAACTCCGGAAGGATTTGAAGTTCATCCACGGTTAGCGCCACAGTTAGCCAAGCGGACCACAATGCTTGATGACGGAACTGTTGATTGGTCTACTGGTGAATTATTTGCTTTTGGTTCGCTTCTTCTTGAGGGACATCCAATTCGCCTTGCTGGACAAGATGTCCGTCGTGGAACTTTCTCTAACCGACATGCATGCGTTGTAAATCAGAGAGATGGATCAGATTGGTTCCCATTACAAGGATTAATCGGAGACGATAATCAGTTCTTTGTCTTTGATTCACTACTTTCAGAATATGCAGCACTGGGCTTTGAATACGGCTACTCAACTGAGCGCGATAACGCATTAGTTCTCTGGGAAGCGCAATTTGGAGACTTTGCCAACGGTGCCCAATCAATTATCGATGAATTTATCTCATCCGCATTGCAGAAGTGGGGCGAGCGTTCATCAGTAGTACTTCTTCTACCTCATGGTTATGAAGGACAGGGGCCAGATCACTCTTCTGCACGTATTGAACGTTACTTAGCACTATGCGCCGAAGAGAATATGACAGTTGCACAGCCTTCAACTCCAGCAAGTTATTTCCACTTGCTCCGCTGGCATATGAAGAATCCAGCACGTCGTCCACTTATCGTCTTTGAACCTAAATCAATGTTGCGCTTAAAAGCCGCGGCATCAGGATTGAAAGATTTTACTTCCGGAAACTTCCAGAGGGTAATTGATGATTCCTCAGTTCAAAATGCTTCTAGAGTTATTTTATGCTCAGGAAAAATTTATTATGACTTATTTGCTGAAAGAACTAAGTTAAATGAAAGTTCTACTGCAATAATCCGAGTTGAACAACTTTATCCATTTCCTGCAAATGAAATTGCAGCAATTATTAGTAAGCATCCAAATGCCAATCTTCTCTGGGTTCAAGATGAACCTGCCAATCAAGGACCGTGGCCATTTGTATTTGAGAATTCAAAGTCAATTCTTGATGGGCGGACCCTTCGTCGCGTCTCCCGACGAGCCACTGCTTCTCCAGCAACGGGAAGTAGCCACCTTCACGAAGAAGAGCAGCATGCACTAATTACTGAGGCCTTTACTCGGTAATTCTCTCTAAAATTTAATTAAACAAGCCACTTTGATTTAAAAGTATTTTCCAAATTTAAATAATAACTTTCCAACAATCTCATCGGCCGAAAGCCATCCGAATTCTCTTGAATCAGTTGAGAATGCTGGGTTATCACCTGTGACAAAAAACTTACCGTCTCTTATTTCAGTAATCCGTTTAACTTGGTAGAAGTCTCTGGCACCAAAGTTATTAATTCTCTGAATTAACACGATTCGACCAAGCCATTTATCGCCAATACCTAGAAAGGTTCTTCCCGGCGAACTCTTTAGAAAGAGTGCCCGCTGCCCTGATTTAAGAGTTGGTCCCATGGATTCTCCGCTAATCCGGACGGTCTGCAGAAAATTCATAACCCTAGTATTCTCCACCTGTCGATGAGGAGAGAAATGTTTAAGACAATTACAGCTTTTGCACACTGCGATCTTCCATGTGGCGTCTATGACCCAGCACAGGCAAAGATCGAAGCTCAATCCGTTAAAGCAACTATGGAGAAATATGCTGCTTCAAATGATGCAGATTTCAAATCTCGTGCAGTTGCAATTAAGGAAGAGCGTTCAGAAATGGTGAAGCATCACCTCTGGGTTCTTTGGACTGATTATTTCAAGCCAAATCACTTTGAGGCCTATCCACAACTTCATCAATTATTTAACGAAGCTACAAAACTTGCTGGTGCTTCTGGAACCAAGGGTTCAAATGATGTAGCTGTTGCAGATAAGTTGCTTGCAAAAATTGATGAGATTGCAGAGATTTTTTGGGCAACTAAGAAGTAATAACTAGAAAAATATTTAGACCCGCGTAAGAAATTACGCGGGTTTTTTAATGCTTTTAACTTGCTTCGTGAACGATGGCCTCAGCTGCCACTTTTGCAGAATAGGTTACTCGATCAACTAATTTGCGCTTAACAATTCCAGATGCAATTAATCGACTTCCATGATGAACTTCTATTTCAAAAATAAATGTCATATCAGTGATTTCGATACATGATGCATAGGCTTGTAGTTCGGTTGAAACACCAACAGAGTTATGTTGAACCATCTCAATATCTATAGTTATGGTTGTTTCTCCCTGTTCAAGATGTTCAGCGAGTGCGGCCGTACAGGCACCTTCAAATAAATTTGCTAGAGATGGAGTTGCCATAACAGGTAAATCACTTAATGCCTGTGCTACGGAGGTATCAAGCGGTCGGACAATTAAAGTCGCCAAACCTACTGCGCCCAAAGTCTCGTCGAAATTCACGACGGCTAACTTACTTTAAGAGTTAGTTAAGTGGTGGGAAATCCCGACGTATTTCGTGTGTCTCTATCTCAATAAAAGTTCCATCTTCAAGAACTGTTCTTTCAGTTGTACGAATTTCAGTAATTATTTGCGGACCTGAAAACTGCCCCAATTGAGATGCTAGTACCGCTGTCTGATGGGCAATTGCCTGATTTAATTCTTCTGGAGCCGATTCCCGACATTCCTTTGAGAGAGCCTGCTTTAGATGTGAAACCACTGCCTTCTCATGTTCCATCTCGTTATGACATGGCTCGCATGAAGATAAGTGGTTCTCAAGTGCAATCTTCTCATTCAAATCAGCAAGTTCATTATCAATATAAAGAAGGAGATCATGGAGTGCGCGTACACAATTAAATAATGGATCGTTACTCATCATGCACCTGCCTTCCCAATTCCACGGCTCTTGGCATAGTCAGCCAATAATTCACGAAGTAACTTTCTACCCCGGTGTAATCGCGACATAACTGTTCCTGCTGGGATCTCTAAAATCTCAGCAATTTCTTTATATGGATAACCTTCAACATCTGCATAATAAACAACCATTCGAAATTCTTCAGGAATTTCATGCAGGGCCTTTTTAACATCACCGTCAGGAAGATTCTCTAAAACCTCGTCTTCGGCGGATTTACCTTGATCACTTGTGTGAGAGGCCGCAGCATGTAACTGCCAATCTTCAACTTCACTATCTGAAACTTGGGGGCGACGTTGATCTTTACGATAATTATTTATAAATGTAGTTGTCAGGATTCGATATAACCACGCTTTTAGATTTGTACCTGGTTCAAATTGGTGAAATGAAGTAAATGCTTTAGCGTAAGTATCTTGTACTAAATCCTGAGCATCATGCGGATTCTTGGTATAACGGAGTGCAGCTGAATATAACTGAGATGTATATTGCATCGCTTCGGCATTAAAACGCGCAGCTAAATCAGCGGCATTTGCTTTTGTAAGCGCGCCACCCTTTGATTTAACTTCGATTTCGCCGGCCATCTGCTCTCTCGTACTCAAATTTGAATTATTGCGAGTTAAATTAATTTTAAATTTAACGGTCGGTTTCTCAACTGACGAACCTAAGGTTACCGCCAACTTCGCCACCCCCGAGTACCCAGAAAACGGGCTTATTAATAGCCATCGATGATTTAACCGCTGCGCTTCCGCCTTTATTCCCCCGTTAGAATTGCTTGATGACTGAGATGAAATTGTGGAA
>CAWULH010000071.1:0-3941 GCA_963923215.1 uncultured bacterium | reverse complement strand
AAAGCAGTACCAATACCCATTAACGCAGCGACCAAACCAAGTGCGAGCCATCCTTTTGATGGGCGCTTCTTTTTTGGCGCAGGTGCGTCCGATTCATCGAATCTCAGAATTTCCACAGGTACTACCTTCTTTCTATATTGCAATGGTTAAGTTAAACACTGTGCCATATTTGAAACCACCTGCAGGGGCGATATCGGATGCCAAAAATGAGTGATAACCGATGAGAACTTTCGGTCTATTTGGCTAGTGGGGCACTCTGGATTGTTAGGTTCCCAATCTCGTTGGCGAGGATAGTTGGTTGTTGGAAGTTAACTTTGTAGACGCCAGTGGTTTTATCGTAAGTGAGGTCATGAAATGAATCTGGGTTGGCCAATGCGACTTGGGCATTTGAACTTATATTTACGGTGACGTCATTCGCACTATTTACTCCAGGAGTGCAAGGTAGATCCGCGCAAAGGGCGATCTGACTATCAGTTCTATAAAGGGGTATTTGATACGAAGTGGTGTCGAAGGCATTGATAGTGAAAGTAGTGTTTTTACAAGCAGTTGGATTGAGACTCGAAATCGAGATACCCCGGAGAGGGGAAAGCCCAGGAGGTGCGCCAAGTTCACCAGTCGCTCCAGAAATCAAATTCATATGAATATAGGTATCACAGGCTTTGATTTTGTAAACACCTTCACCAAACTCAACACTCGTTTGAGGTTTTGTAATTGTAATGTTCGCAGCAAAAATTGACCCAAATCCAACTAAAGCTAAAAGTAGAATTCCAAAGAAAAAATTATAGGATTTTTTTGAGTCAAACTCACTATCCATGTGACTAAGAGAATTATCTATTTAAAATTAATTTGGGTTATTTACAGTTTCGACTGTTGCACGATGGACCTGTGCGCCGTCAATATTTACGACAGAAGAAGTTGGATCCAAATAGAAAGTAACATCAGCGGAAGTCGTCGAAAGTGGTGTGCCGTCGTATACTGAAGTTCCAGACATTCCAAGTGCCACGCTTGCCGCCAAAGTTCCAGAAATAGTCTGACCTTCGCCAGTCATATAAGTAAGCCCGAGTGCAGTTGCATCACTTACATTTGAGACTGGAACTTGTTTCGGGATTGTCACTTGTAACACCTTAGAATCTGGCGTCGTACCAAGAACCATTTCCGCACTTGAATTATCAATTAGGCGAAGTCTTAATTTACGACCTGCACAAGTTTCTAAATTGACATTACTAATAGTGGCAGTTCTGATTCGGAAGAAACCAGCAGAAGTATCAGTCGGAGTTGGGGCAGGGTGCCACTCCTCGCCAAGAGCAATATAAACAGTGTCATCACAAGCAATCGCTTGTTGGGATCCTTGACCAAATTCAAGTGCGCCAGTTCCCACCGTAACACTTGCTGCAAAAGTCGAGAGAAGAGATGGAATCGCTGCAATAACTACGACGCCAATTAAGATTTTGGATTTATATTTACCCGAGCCACCAAAGCGCGACGAAACTCGACCACTAAGTGGAGAGTTTAAGTCTGAGGGCATCTTGTCTCACCTCTAAAAGGAACCTGATTTGACCTATTACTTCTTAAGCCTAACGTCTCCTTTTGCCATATCTAGATTTAGCCCAAGAGCTTGAATTGAAATAGTTCGGGTATTACTCATTGAAGCCGCACCGCATAAATCAGGATTAATTGAAGGTTCAGAGAGTGCTACAAATGAAAGAGAAATGAATTTCCCAACTAAACCTTGGCCAAGGGAAATTAACCTCATACCATTTCCAGAATTAATTATTCCGATTGGAGATGTTCCAATTCCAGAAGTTCGTAATATTGAAGAGCGATCTCCAATCACCATAGTTCCTTTTTTAGAATCAGTCTGATTTTGTCCACCAATATCAAAAGCCACTTGATTCCCAAATGCACAAACTAAAAGATTTGAAGGCCCCGATACATAAATAGAAGGAAGGAAAACGGAATTTGCCCGAGGATCAACTTTTAACACCTTTGGAACCACAACGGACATTGATTGATCTGCAATCGCAAAAGGTGGGGTAGGTGTAGGTGATGCTGAAGCACTTGGATCTGGCGATTGTGATGAAGGTGAAGTGGAATCACTTGGTGTTGGCAGGACGTCTAACGTTGAAAGTGGTGTAGGTGATGGAGAATCAGTAGGAATCGGAGAATCAGTAGGAATTGGAGAATCAGTAGGAATCGGAGTTGATTCAGGTGCCGCGCTTGGAGTGTCAGAAACCGAAGGGGGACTTGAAGGCAACAACTCATCCGCCATCGTTCTTGCTACCTGACCAAAAATTAATAAACAGAGAAAGCCAATCATGGCTCTCCTTATTTTTAACCCTCGGTCTAAATCCATAGCCCTAAAGGGTACCTTTTTCGAACTTTGACGTATTTCTTTGGTGTGTAAAAACCGAAATTCGATGTATGGTTTCTTTGATGTCAGAGAAAAAGGCAATAAAAGTTCTCTTAGTTGAAGATGAGTCATTTACTCGTTCAATCGTCACTGAGTCTTTGAATAATGCAGGTATCGACGTAAAAGGAGTTAGTTCGGTAAGCGAAGCATTGAAAGTTCTGGAGGAATTTGAACCCAACGTCGTGCTGACAGATTTGGAATTGGGACCTGGTCCAGACGGAGCAGATTTACTAAGCAAGATTTATGAACAACGACCTTGGACAGGCATGGTGGCCATGACGGCTCACGCTTCTCCCGAGTTGGCGATACCGAAAGCAGATCGAATTCCAGAATCGACCATATATATTGTCAAAGCGCAGATTTCATCTATCACTGAATTGATTAAGGCAATTGAGGAGTCGATCAGTAAATCAGAAAAGCCATTCGAAGCTAAAAAAGATGTTTCCGACAAAATTGTTATTACAGGACATCAGGCAGAGATACTAAGAATGTTGGCGGATGGAAAGTCAAATGCCTCTATCGCTAAAGAAAGGGGCATTACCCTTCGGGCGGCAGAGGCACTTGTTCAACGAACATTTGCTGCATTGGGTTTAAAAGGTGATGAAGATATCAATTCTCGTGTGGCAGCTGTGCGGCTTTGGCAAATGGGAAAAGTTGTCGTTAAATGACTCCGTCACCTTAAACTTTCTGTGTGAATGAAATGAGAAAAAAATCCTTAAAGGATTTTTTGAGAATCCGCATAGATTCAAAAGAATCCGATTCGTATTTTAGTCTAGATCATCAAATATCAATTTTTCTTATTTCTATAGCAGTAGTAATTAATACGATTGCAGAACTTCAAATCACTGTTTCATCGAGCGATTATTTTAATTGGATTTTAATTAAGTTTTTTTCTTTATTTCTTTGGTATTTCTTAGTAGTATTTTCAAATAAAATTTATGAAATTTTAAAGATAAGAAATACAAATTACCTAATAATTGGTGCCTCCGGCAGTATTATTGGCTTAATCGTTGGTACATATATTTATTACTCCGGAAAACTATTTGAAATTCAATTATTAGACACCACATGGATTTCAAGATCACTTTCAACGATGCTTTTTGGTGCAGTTTGGTTCCCTATTGGAGCACGTTTAACCATGGATCGGATGCATTTGCCTGAACTCAAAATAGATGACTTTGGCGTACCGCAGAATAAGATCCGAGAGAACTTTTCAAAATCTAGAACGTATCGTAAATTTATTTATTCACAGAGCGAGAACATTAAAAATGAATTGAAAAAAATTACGGAGAGAATTGTAAAAAAACTATCGGAAGAGTCAGATAAAGATGGTTTGAGAGTTGAAAATATTCTTAAGGAACTTGAAAGTGGTGAAATCCGTAATCTTTCTATAAAAATTACCGATTTAAATTTTATTAAATTCAATCCAAGCAAAATTCGTATATTTTTCTTTAGTCTTCGCAATTATATATCCACTCTTAGATCATTAACTTTCAATAGTATTAAATTAAACAAGGTTAATGGAAATATT
>CAWULH010000070.1:0-3981 GCA_963923215.1 uncultured bacterium | reverse complement strand
GCAGTAATTCATCCACAATCAATTATCCATTCAATGGTGGAATTCAATGATGGTTCAACAATTGCACAAGCATCCCCTCCAGATATGAAGGGCCCAATCTCATATGCTCTCGCTAATGGAAATAGAATTGGTGAGCGAGTACCTGGTGCCATGAAAGCAGTTGATTGGAGCAAATCTCAAAACTGGAATTTCACACCAATTGACGAGAGAAAATTCCCGGCAATTCGACTTGCGCGCGAAGTTGGCCAGAAGGGTGGCGGACTCACAGCAATTTTTAATGCTGCAAACGAGGTTGCAGTCGATGCATTCCTCAACTTTTCATTATCCTTTACTGAGATTGTGCGGATTGTTGAGCGGACTATTGAACGTTTAAGTGGATCTGCGCCATACCAAATTAATAATTTGGAAGATGTCGGTGCCATCGAGAAAGATGCCCGTGCTGTGGCATCTGAATTAATTAAGGGAGCTTGATGGGAATTCTTGGCGTAGTTGCTTTTGTTATTGCACTTCTCATTTCAGTAATGATTCATGAATTTGGGCATTACATAACTGCCCGTAAATTCAATATGAAAGTTACAGAATTCTTCTTGGGATTTGGAAAGAGAATTTGGTCATTCCGTAGAGGTGAGACAGAGTTTGGTTTGAAGGCAATTCCTGCTGGTGGTTACTGCCGAATTACAGGTATGACAATCCATGAAGAGTTGACCGAAGATGAGAAGGCCCGTGCCTTTTATGAGGCATCTGTTCCAAAGAGATTAATAGTCCTAGGTGCTGGTTCATTTTTACATTTAGTTCTTGGATTCTTGATTCTCACCGTGATCCTAGGCGGCATTGGCACTTCAATAATTACCAACAAAGTAGAACAAGTCATGCCTTGTGTTATTAAAACTTCAGATGGCCCAACTCTTGGTGAATGTAAACCCGGTGCAAGTAAATCGCCAGCTAATATTGCAGGAATTCTTCCAGGTGATGAAATTGTAAAAATTGATGGAGTAGTAGTAACCAGAACCACTTGGAATAAAGCTATTAATGTAATTCATAAGAATCCAAATAAGAGAATAAATATTATCGTTCGGCGAGATGGAATTGAGCAGGAATTAGCCGTTACGCCACAGGCGAAAAAATTCGATGGCAAGAGTTATGGTTTTATTGGAATCGTAAATGCATTCGGTACGAATCGCGAGAATCCAATTGCCTCAATTAAAGATAGTGCCATTATTACAAAAGATGTTGCGGTCAATTCTGTAACTTCATTATTTTCACTTCCAAGCAAAATTCCTGATTTAGTTAAGCAAACATTTGGAAAGCAGAAGCGAGATCCAAATGGACTCGTTGGTGTAGTCGGAGTCGCACGGGTAAGTGCTCAGACTGTAAGTGATCCAAATATGAAGTGGCGAGATAAATTAACTACTTTCTTGATGATTATTGCCAGCTTAAATATTTTCGTCGGTATTTTTAATCTCTTCCCATTACTACCAATGGATGGCGGCCATATGGCCATTGCTGTAATAGATGGCTATCGGAGATGGAATGCCCGCAGGAAGAAATTACCTAGGCCACACCCTTACGATATTGAGAAATTGATGCCATTTACCTTGGCAGTTGTAGTTATTCTCGTGGGACTTACCTTACTTCTCCTCGCTGCGGATATTTTCCATCCAGTAAGTATTAATCCATAATCTAAGATAGCGCCATGGTTAATCTTGGAATGCCGGCAATGCCACTTCCAACTCTTGCGCCTCGCCGTAAGAGTAAGCAGTTAAAAGTTGGCAATGTTCTAGTTGGTGGCGATGCTCCTGTAAGCGTCCAATCTATGGCTACAACTCTTACTGCCGATATAAATTCCACCTTGCAACAGATTGCGGAGTTAACAGCATCAGGTTGTCAGATTGTCCGCGTTGCAGTTCCGAGCCAAGATGATGCGGATGCTTTAAAAGCTATCGCCAAGAAATCCCAAATTCCAGTAATTGCCGATATTCATTTCCAACCAAAATATATTTTTGCAGCGATTGATGCTGGGTGCGCTGCTGTCAGAGTAAATCCTGGAAATATTAAACAGTTTGATGACAAAGTGAAAGAAGTGGCAAAAGCAGCTGGTGATGCTGGTATACCAATTCGTATTGGAGTAAATGCTGGTTCATTAGATCCACGGTTACTTGCAAAGTATGGAAAGGCAACGCCAGAAGCTCTTACCGAATCTGCACTTTGGGAAGCCTCTTTATTTGAAGAGCATGGTTTCACTGACATCAAGATTTCAGTGAAACATCATGATCCAGTAACTATGGTTCAGGCTTATCGTTTGCTTGCATCCAAGTGCGATTACCCGTTACATCTTGGGGTAACTGAAGCAGGTCCATTCTTCCAAGGCACAATAAAATCGGCGACTGCATTTGGAATTCTCCTTGCTGAAGGTATCGGAGACACAATTCGTGTTTCTCTCTCAGCGCCACCAGTCGAGGAGGTAAAAGTAGGAATTTCTATTTTAGAATCTTTAAATCTTCGTCAACGGAAATTAGAAATAGTTTCATGTCCTTCTTGCGGTCGAGCCCAAGTTGATGTTTACACATTAGCGGAGAGCGTTCAAAAGGGACTTGAAGGATTAACAGTTCCAATCCGCGTTGCTGTTATGGGTTGTGTTGTAAACGGTCCTGGTGAAGCACGCGAAGCTGATTTAGGCGTTGCATCGGGTAACGGCAAAGGGCAGATTTTCGTTAAAGGTGAAGTAGTTAAAACTGTTCCGGAGAGTGAGATTGTTCAGACTCTTATCGAAGAAGCCAACCGGATGGCAAAAGAAATGGAAGCTGCCGGCGTTCCAAGCGGTGCCCCATCAGTTTTAACTAAGTAGACTTTCACAATGCTCCGAATGTCCACACTTTTGTTGCGCACTTTGCGCGACGATCCAGCTGATGCTGAGGTGGCAAGCCATAAATTATTGGTACGTGCAGGCTACGTAAGAAGAATTGCAGCCGGAATTTATTCTTGGTTACCGCTCGGGTACATCACGCTTCGTAATATTGAAAATGCGATTCGTGATGAGATGAATAAGGCGGGATTTCAAGAGGTTCATTTTCCAGCACTCCTACCTAAAGAACCTTACGAAAAAACTAATCGCTGGGAAGAGTACGGCCCAGATTTATTTAGATTAAAAGATCGTAAAGGTAATGATTTCTTACTTGGCCCAACCCATGAGGAAATGTTTACTCTGATGGTAAAAAGCGAGTTCTCTTCCTACAAAGATTTACCACTCTCTATTTACCAAATTCAAACTAAGTTCAGAGATGAACCACGTCCAAGGAGCGGGATTATCCGCGGCCGTGAATTTGTCATGAAAGACTCATATTCTTTTGATGTTGATGATGATGGTCTAGCAAAGTCATATGAGAAACATAGGGATGCATACATTCAGACTTTTAATCGGTTGGGACTTAAATACAACATCGTTTCCGCAATGTCAGGAGCAATGGGTGGTTCTAGATCTGAAGAATTTTTAGCACCTTGCCCTACTGGAGAAGACACATATGTACTCTGTGAGAAGTGCGGATACGCTGCAAATGTTGAGGCAATGGTTACAAAGGTTGAACCATATTCCGGTGAAACTACACCAAAAATGGAAGTTTTTGATTCGCCAAATACACCAACTATCGAAACCCTTGTCGAATTAATTAATAAGAAATTTGGCACTGGTCATAAGGCAAGTGATACCTTAAAAAATGTATTGCTTCTGGCAGATGGAAAAGTAATTTCTGTTCTAGTTCCTGGTGACCGTGAAGTCGATTTAAAGCGATTGCAAGCTGGCCTTAATGGAGTATCTGAACTCAGGTTATTTGAAGATGAGGATTTCAAGAAACATCCAGGATTAGTTAAGGGATATGTAGGTCCACAAGCTGCGAAAAAACTTGGCGTAACTCTTTATGCAGATCCAAGAATAGTTCCTGGTTCACATTGGATTACCGGAGCAAATGAGAAAGATAAGCATGTACG
>CAWULH010000069.1:0-4034 GCA_963923215.1 uncultured bacterium | reverse complement strand
CCTGCTTGTGTGACCCCTACTGCCGTAGTTGCCGCCGAAGCACTCTCTGCAGTTAATCCTGCAGCTATTAATGCAATGCCACATAGCACTGTGCGGCGAGAGACCAAATGGTCTGTACTTTTACTGACTTCCATAACTCTTCTCCAAAATGGTTATCGGGGCTAATCTCTAAAGATGCCTCGGGCAACGGGGAGAACTTACTCTGCTTTGCGATTTGCCGCGCCACTTTTCTTGCTAATTCATCTGGGAATTCGCTTAATCTTTCCAGATCCGACAATCTTTGCTGACCTTTTTATCTATAACCTGGTTGCACTCCTAGCCGCACTCAATGTTTTTGCTGCACCAAGATTTAATGACTACTGGGCCAAGATTTCAATTTTCACTTCTTTAATTCTATGGACTCTTGCTTCAACAATTTCTACGTGGAATATCTTTTTCAAATTTAATTTTCCTAATTACCTAACAGATATTTGCTATTCATTCTTCTATCCATTTATAGCCTTTGGGATTTTCCGTGCCCTAACCTTCATTAGAAAAGTCATTTCTCTTGAATTATTTGACACATTAATTATTGGCCTTGGAACCACAAGTGTTATATCTAGTCTCTTACTTAAACCCGCAATGCTCCGTTTTGATGGGAGCGCCTACACCGTCTTCTTCTCAATTCTCTATCCCGTTGGCGATGTTGTAATAGTTGGCGTAACCGTGGCAATTGCCGCTCAACAACGATTAAATGCCAGATCAGCAATTCTCCTTATTGGGATTATTACTTTTGCGGTGAATGACCTTTATTTTCTCTGGATATCAAGTAATCACTCTTATACTTTTGGGTCACTTACTGATGATGGCTGGTTATTAGCATTAATACTTATTTCAGAATCACTACACCATAGTGGAGGTGAGGCAGAATTAAATGAACGGGTTAACACTTTTGCGACAACTATTTCACTTCTGCTTAGTGCTTTAATTCTTGCTATAGCTGCCTTAAAACCAAATTACTTTCCATCCTTTGTTCTGATACCCGGATTCTCAACAATTCTTCTCGCTTTTTGGCGCATGACAATTGCAATCAAAGATGCCAAGCACGTTACGGAAGAACGAGAATTAGCAAGAACGGATGAATTGACAGGATTACCCAATAGGAGAAGATTTCTTGCAGAACTTGATTTGTTACTTCGAAAAGAAGGAATGCTTCTGATCTTGGATTTAAATGGATTTAAGAAAATAAATGATGACTTTGGCCATGATGTGGGAGATGAACTATTGCGTCAGGTTGCGGCAAGATTTTCTAGAGCAGTTTTAGCCAACTCCTTACTTGCCAGATTGGGTGGTGATGAATTTGGCGTAATAATTTATGGGCCACCAAATATTGGAAGAGAGACAGCTCTGGCGCTCCGCTCCACTCTCACTTATCCCTTCTCATTGCCGATTGGCGAGGTGAGTATTGGCGTCAGTATTGGAGCGTGTATAAACTCAAAGGAAATAAGGAGTAAAGAAGATCTCCTTAGAAGCGCTGATGCAGCGATGTATGAAGCCAAGCGAGGTGACCTGGGTTTGGTCGAGCGGGGAAAATAACTTAAGTTATTCCCCTCAAAGGTAGTAAGTCCGGCTAGGGGTGGGAAAGAGGTTCACTAATTGGCAGTTAATTTCCAGAATCGTGTTTTAGTTCTTGGTGCAGGATCCGTGTCCCAGACATTGGTTCCATTAATGCTTAAAGAGAAAACTGTAGATCCAAAACAGATAACGATTGTTGATAAATTAGATATTCGCCATCGATTCCAATCCTCTATCGAGGCTGGAGTTACTTACATAATTGATGAATTGAATCGTTCAAATATTAAAGAATTTTTAACAAAGTATTTAAAAAAAGGTGACTTTCTTATAGACCTTGCCTGGAACATTGATGCTAATGAAATTATCGGTTGGGCTCATGACAATGATGTCATTTATTTAAACACATCACTTGAAATGTGGGATCCAAATTCAGATCCGGCCTCTCGCCCACCACAAGATAAAACTCTTTATACCCGTCACATGAAATTAAGAAAATTAACTGATTCTTGGGGTGGCAAAGGAGCAACATCCATCGTTGAACATGGTGCAAACCCTGGCCTAGTTTCTTCTTTAGTTAAGAAAGGCTTAGTTGATATTGCTACAAAAGCATTATCTGAAAATAAGGCAGGTGCGGATGTAAAGGCTGCTTTAGAAAGTGAAAATTATCCAGCTCTTGCCCACGCACTTGGTGTGAAAGTAATTCATATTGCAGAGCGCGATACTCAGATCTCAGATAAGCCAAAGAAATTTAATGAGTTCGTTAATACTTGGTCAGTTGAAGGTTTTTATGAAGAAGGTATGGCTCCTGCTGAAATGGGTTGGGGAACTCATGAAAAGAAGTTGCCACCAAAGGCATACACATTCCAAAGTGGGCCAAAGAACCAGATAGGAATGGCACAACCTGGTGCTAAGACTTGGGTGCGTTCATGGGTACCAAATATGACAATAACTGGAATGGTTATCCGTCATGGTGAAGCTTTCACTATTTCTGATTATTTAACTGTATGGGATGGCGACAAGGCGGTTTACCGTCCAACTGTTCATTATTCTTACTGCCCAACTGATGCTGCAATTGCATCTATGCGCGAACTAGAACATATGAATTGGCAACTCTCTCCTAACCAACGAATTATGAATGATGAAATTATTCATGGTGAAGATCGCCTTGGTGTCCTACTGATGGGGCACGTTTATAAATCCTGGTGGGTTGGTTCACTTCTAAATATTGAAGATGCGCGCAAACTTCTTCCAGGTCAATCTGCAACAACGCTTCAGGTTGGTTCTGCAGTTTTTGCAGCAGTTAAGTGGGCGATGGAAAATCCAGATCGCGGATATTTAGTTCCTGATGATCTACCTTGGCGTGAAATTGTTGCCACAGCAGATAAATATTGGGGCGGCATTGTTTCAGTGCAATCAGACTTTGATCCTGTATCAACTCGTATTGATCCATTCGAAGGTTGGAATGGAATTGAATACGATGATGAAGATCCTTGGCAGTTCACCAACTTTTTAATTCAATAATTAATTTGGTTTAACTGGTTTAGCTTCTTTAATTTCCTCGAGCCGCGCGAGCGATTCAATTCGCTCCGCACTGTGATTAACAATTGGTTCTGGATAGCCATTTGCCAATCCATCAATTACTTCCCAGGGTTCATGGATATCGGTCCCATCTAAATGAGCTAACTCTGGAATGTATTTGCGAATGTAATCACCATCAGGATCAAAGCGACGGCCCTGTTCTATTGGATTAAATACCCGGTAATAAGGAGATGCATCAGTTCCGCATCCAGCAGTCCACTGCCAACCATGTGAATTAGATGCCACATCAAAATCTATTAGGTGCTCCATAAAGAAATTTGCACCATGCTGCCACTCAATATGTAGATCTTTAACAAGAAAAGATGCCACGACCATACGAGTTCGATTGTGCATCCAACCTTCTTTTAACATCTGGCGCATTGCTGCATCCACAAATGGATAGCCAGTCTTACCCTCGCACCAAGCCTTAAATTGCGCACCAGGCTTCTCATATCTCATACCAGCAAATTTTTCGTTGTAATAATCCTTATCAGTATGAGGATTGTGGAATAAGACATCGGCATAAAACTCCCGCCAAGCAATCTCTTTCCGGTAAACCTCATGTGCTTTAGTTTTATTTAAATCTGCAAGCAAGGTTCTTGGATGAATTTCACCAAACTTTAAATGATGGCTTAATTTGCTGGTGCCATCGATTCCCGCAAAATTTCTCTGCTCATCATATGAATTAAGAGCTTTCTTCTTAAATTCACCCCACCGCTTTAATGCGGCTGCTTCACCAGCCGGTGGAATTTCAAATCCTTCTGGCGCATTCCATTCTGGAAAATTACGATCATTCTTTGAAGGCTTTACACATTTTATTGTTTTTGGTTTTGGTGCGGGTGCCCGCCAACCATGGTCTAGCCAAGCACGGTAAAAAGGTGTGTAAACCTTATAAGGAGTGT
>CAWULH010000068.1:0-4056 GCA_963923215.1 uncultured bacterium | reverse complement strand
CGTCGTGAGGAGTTCTAATAATGGCTAAGAACATTACAAATGAAGAGCTTCGCGCCCTTTCAACTGAAGAACTCAGTGGAAAGCTTCGCGAATCTAAGGCTGAACTTTTCAATCTACGTTTTCAAGCGGCTACTGGCCAACTTGAGAGCCATGGTCGATTAACTGCTGTACGTAAAGAGATTGCACGCATTTACACAATTTTGCGTGAACGTGAACTCGGAATTGGAGCTGCGTAATGTCAAACGAAAAGAATGAGCGCGGATTCCGCAAGACTCGCGAAGGAATCGTAACTTCAGACAAGATGGATAAGACCATCGTTGTTCAGATTGAAGATCGTGTTAAGCATGGTCTTTACTCAAAGGTTATGAGTCGCGCAACAAAGTTAAAGGCACACGATGAGAACAACTCCGCTGGAGTTGGTGACCGCGTTCTTTTGATGGAAACTCGTCCGCTATCTGCAACTAAGCGTTGGCGACTAGTTGAAATCATCGAGAAGGCTAAATAAGGCTATAAGGAAGAGAGAGTTAGAAAATGATTCAACAAGAATCGCGACTACGGGTCGCGGATAACACCGGGGCGAGAGAACTTCTCTGCATCCGTGTACTTGGTGGCTCTTCCCGTCGTTATGCCGGAATCGGAGACATCATTGTCTGTTCAGTTAAGGATGCAATTCCTGGTGGACAGGTTAAGAAGGGTGAAGTTGTAAAGGCTGTCATCGTTCGTACTGTTAAGGAAAATCGTCGTCCAGATGGTTCTTATATCCGCTTCGATGAGAATGCAGCTGTAATTCTCAAAGCAGATGGTGAACCACGTGGAACTCGTATCTTCGGACCAGTAGCTCGCGAACTTCGCGATAAGCGCTTTATGAAGATTATTTCACTAGCGCCGGAGGTACTATAAAAATGGCGAAGATTAAGAAGGGCGACACTGTTCTAGTTATTGCTGGAAAAGATAAGGGCCTACAAGGAAAAGTTCTTGAAATTGAGAAGAGCGATAACCGCGTGATTGTTGAAGGTGTTAATCGTGTAAAGCGACATACTCAACAGACTGAATCAGAGAGAGGTGCAAAGGTTGGCGGAATTCTGACAATCGAAGCGCCAATTCATATTTCAAATGTCATGTTGGTTGATGGTTCCGGTAAAGGAACTCGTGTTGGATTCCGTAAAGATGAGAACGGTAAGAACATTCGCATCTCACGTAAATCTGGAAAGGACATCTAATGTCAGCGCCACGTCTAAAAGAGCGTTATAAAGCGGAGATTAAGCCTGCACTTAAGAGCAAGTTTGCTTACGCAAATGTAATGCAGATTCCTACCCTTACAAAGGTAATTGTGAATATGGGTGTTGGTGAAGCAGCTCGTGACTCTAAGTTGATTGAAGGCGCAATCCGCGACTTAACAACAATCACTGGCCAGAAGCCACAAGTTACTAAGGCACGTAAGTCAATCGCGCAGTTCAAACTCCGTGAAGGACAACCAATCGGTGCACACGTAACTCTCCGTAATGATCGGATGTGGGAGTTCACAGATCGTCTTCTCTCAATTGCTTTGCCACGTATCCGCGACTTCCGTGGATTATCACCAAAGCAATTTGATGGAAATGGAAATTACACATTTGGTCTTACAGAGCAAGTTGTATTTCCAGAAATCGAACAGGACAAAGTTGATCGTCCACGCGGAATGGATATCACCTTTGTAACCACTGCTAAAAATGATGAAGAAGGTCGCGAATTACTTCGTGCACTTGGCTTCCCATTTAAGGAAAACTAAGAGAGGCACCATGGCAAAGACATCACTTAAAGTTAAGGCAAGCCGTAAGCCTAAGTTCAAGGTACGTGGTTACACACGTTGCCAACGTTGTGGACGCCCACACTCTGTTTATCAGAAGTTCGGTATCTGCCGTGTCTGTTTCCGTGAAATGGCACATCGCGGTGAACTTCCTGGAATCACAAAAGCAAGCTGGTAATTACTTTTTAAAAAACGACTACGAAAAAGGTCTTCATCAAGTTGGTGAAGAAACCGGTTCGAGAAAGGCCTAAGGCCAAGAATGACAATGACAGATCCAATCGCGGACATGCTTGCGCGTCTCCGTAATGCGAACTCTGCTTATCACGATACGGTGGCAATGCCATCTTCATCTGTTAAGGCACGTATCGCAGAGATCCTCAAACAAGAGGGTTATATTGCAGGATATAAAGTAGAGAATTCTTCTACTGGTTTTGGAAAGACTCTGATCATCGATCTTAAGTTCGGTTCAAATCGCGAACGTTCGATTGCAGGACTTCGTCGTGTTTCAAAGCCAGGACTTCGCGTATATGCAAAGTCAACTTCACTTCCTAAGGTCCTTGGTGGCCTTGGTGTTGCGATCATTTCAACTTCATCTGGATTGCTTACTGATAAGCAGGCCAATAAGCAGGGCGTAGGCGGAGAAGTTCTCGCCTATGTATGGTGATTTAAATGTCACGTATCGGTCGTAAGCCAATCACTGTCCCACAAGGAGTGGAAGTTTCAGTTTCTGGAAATACAGTAAATGTAAAGGGAAAGAATGGCTCTCTCTCACTTAATGTTGCATCACCAATTGTTGTTAAGCAAGATGGAACAACAATTACTGTCGAGCGTCCAAATGATGAGCGTCTAAATCGTTCACTTCATGGATTAACACGTACTCTCATCAACAATATGATCGAGGGTGTTCAGAATGGATATTCAAAGTCAATAACCATCGTTGGTGTTGGTTATCGCGTTGCTGATAAGGGTAAGGATCTTGAGTTCCAACTTGGATACTCACATCCAATTCTCTTCAAAGCGCCTGAAGGAATCTCCTTCAAAGTTGAATCACAGACACGTTTCCATGTTCATGGAATTGATAAGCAGTTGGTCGGCGAGACTGTTGCGAAGATTCAGAAACTTCGTAAAGCAGATCCATATAAGGGTAAGGGATTACATCTTGATGGAGCACGTATTCGTCGCAAGGCTGGTAAGGCAGGTAAGAAGTAATGGCTATCGGATATAAAGTTTCAAAGGGCAATTCACAGAAGGCCCGGAAGCGTCGTCACTTCCGAGTACGTAAGAAGGTAACTGGTACAGCTGATCGTCCACGCCTTGTCGTATCTCGTTCTGCACGCCATCTATTTGTTCAGATTGTTGATGATTCAATCGGAGAGACAATTGTCTCTGCTTCCACAATGGAAGATGCGCTACGTAAAGATTCGTCTAGCGATAAGAGTGCAAAAGCACGTATTGTCGGTAAAGAAGTTGCGGATCGTGCAAAGGCAAAGGGAATTACTACGGTCGTCTTTGATCGTGGTGGAAATAAGTATCACGGTCGCGTTGCAGCTCTTGCAGATGCAGCTCGTGCTGCTGGATTGGAGTTCTAATGGCGACTACAAATACTGAGCGTACAAATAATCGCGAGGAAGGTCGTGGAAATGACCGCCGTGAACGTCGCGATCGTCGTGATGGTCAACCTGAGCGCGAGAAATCACCGTACACAGAGCGCGTAGTTTTTATTAACCGCGTAGCTAAGGTTGTAAAAGGTGGACGTCGCTTCTCATTTACAGCACTCGTTGTTGTTGGTGATCAGAAGGGAACAGTTGGCGTTGGTTATGGAAAGGCTAAGGAAGTTCCGCAGGCAATTGCTAAGGCAGTTGAAGATGCTAAGAAGAACTTCTTTAAAGTTCCATTATTAAATGGAACTATCCCTCATCCAATTCAAGGTGAGAAAGCTGCTGGAGTAGTACTACTTCGTCCAGCTTCACCTGGTACCGGAGTTATTGCTGGTGGTCCAGTACGTGCAGTTCTAGATTGCGCTGGGGTAAAGGATGTTTTAACTAAGTCACTTGGTTCAAATAATCCAATCAATATGGTCCATGCAACAGCACAGGCACTAAAGGATCTTGAGAATCCATCTGCAATTGCGGCGCGACGCGGTCGTGCACTTGAAGATGTTGCACCTGCAGTTGTTACTCGTGCTCTAGCAGCAGAGAAGGTTGGTGCCTAATGCCACGTTTAAAGGTAACTCAACTACGTTCAAAGGTTGGCGGTCGTCCAGAACACCG
>CAWULH010000067.1:0-4089 GCA_963923215.1 uncultured bacterium | reverse complement strand
TTGTATTCAATCGCAACTATTGATTAACCGCTGTGCCACTTGTTCCGGTGGCACAACTACCCATCCAGACCACCTAAAGCGTGGTATTGTATGGGAGTGGTCGAGAGGTGCCACACTTTATCGGGGCTTTAACTCAGTTGGTAGAGTGTCTGCTTTGCAAGCAGAAAGTCGGGAGTTCAAATCTCCCAAGCTCCATTGAGATTCTCACTTTGAGTCTCTCATTCTCCTTTCTCCGGGTCCGGTTTCGGAACCGTCCACGCCTTCCCTCAAACGGCATCGAAAGGTGCTAATGTGTATGGGTTGGTGAGAAAGGCACCAACTTCTGTTCTTTACTTTTTCTTAATCACTTTATTATGGCTTTCTTCGATCAAATCCGCACCGCCGACCAAACCGCTCCTGTGACTCTTTATCTGAACGAAGAGAGCCTCACTCTGAGTCCCGACCAGTATCGCGGGAAAACTGTTTCTCAGCTGTTCGGTGAGTATGGTCATTCTCTGGGCGATGTGACTCGTATTACTCGCTTTGTTCTTAATGGCGAGGTGGTTCCTGATGATACTTATATTCGATCGGGAGAAAATGTGAGGGCGTGTTGTACAAGTGAATCAAAAGGTGTCTACTGAGTCTCACTTTATTCTCAATTTGAGAAAAGACCCTTAACTGGGTCTTTTTTATTTTTTATAAAAACTCTAACGATATAAAACTATGACCGAAGCCACTCTTACTGCAGAAAACCAAGAAGTTCAAGAAAATCAATCTCCCACTATTCTTCGAACTCGTAGGAATGGTGTGTGGGAGATTTATAAAGGTCCTTGGGGCTCTTATCTGCGAGAAACTGATGACCCTGAGGCAAATGTAGAAATTAATGACGATCATCTTGAAGAATTTCAACTTCGAGAAGATATTCATCGTATTCCTTCTGAACTGTGGGCAAAGTGGGTAAAACTTTGTTTCTATTTTGTAGATAAGGTCCCCTCTAGCGTAGAAGTTTCTACTCGTATTCTTCGCAGCACAGAAGACCCGTCTAAGTATCGTTTTCTGGTTCCTTATCAGAAAGTCTCTGCTGCTTCTGTGCGAGCGGAAGATTTTGATGTTTCTATCGATCTTGAAACTGGAGAGGAAATCGAGCAGTATCCACCTGATGGCTGGATTCCTGTGGGGAGTTCCCACAGCCATGGACAGATCGATTCTTTCTTCTCCGGTACGGATGACAAATATGAACTGAATGATCCTGGTATTCATATTGTTGTCGGGTCTATTGATGCCGAAAATATGAAATACACGATTGCAGCTTCAGTTGTTGGCTCTCGTCGTCGTTTTATTGTTGATTATGGTAAACTGATTGACGCTACTCCTGTTGCAGGTCAAGAGTTTCATCCTAAGGTTCTCGATTATGTCGATTACTCTAAGCCTGT
This sequence comes from uncultured bacterium, assembly GCA_963923215.1. GTDB lineage: Bacteria > Actinomycetota > Actinomycetes > Nanopelagicales > Nanopelagicaceae > AAA044-D11. The sequence continues at coordinate 2,677 of CAWULH010000067.1, read as the reverse complement.
GCTTTCTACCGTAAAATGGACCAAGAAAGTAAATAAAACTACTTATAGTAACCTTAAGAATTGGGGTTGGGAAGATGACTATTGCGATCCTTTCTATTACAGCGGAGAATTTAATAACTCTGCAAAAACAATTCAATCTTGGAACGTCGTTGATGTTCTGAATGATTATCTTGATATGAACAAGAATAATCTAGTCTCGCTTTATCGTCTCAAAGATGAGCTTGAGGATTTTATGAAGGATCTTGATGTTTATCTTGAAATGGAGAGCGAAGACGTTCTTTCAACTGTAGTTTAATTTCTTTTGTTAAATGGGACACTTGTTGAAGTGTCCCATTATTTTCCCGTATCTATACAATGTCTGCTACAATTCAGGAACAACCGACTCAAAAGATGTCTCTCATTTTTCCTACCGAACCAAGTAAAACTGTAGTTCATCCGCTGCCCAAAAAAGCAGAACGAATTACTTATTCTGTTGCAGATACTCTCTGGATTAAAGCCTGGATGTCGGACGGACTCTATAATATCCAACAGGAATCTGATGTAAGTCATGATGATTTTTACCACGAACATTGTGATAGTTGTCATCGAAATTGCTATGACTTTCTAACTGAATATGAAGACGAGGATGGAGAAATCGATTGGGATACTCCAGAGCTTCGAAATCACTGTAATGTTTATGATAATGGTTATTCAGGACAACCCTGCCCAGAAGGTAATGTTCTGGAACCAGAAGAGGTTGATTTTGAACTTGGACCGATTGTTTTTGGTATCAATCTATATCATCTGAATACCCGGTATCCTAAGTTCGATAAAGAAGGAGATACTGCATATCTGTGCGCTGGGTATGAAGATGCTGATGGAAATTTCCATTCCACTGAAAAATATCTACCTGCCAATGTTTATGGGAACTCTGACTATCCTGGAAACATCTGTTGGGGTAACAATGATCGCCCACAATATCTGAGCGGCATTGTAGAGTCTTATTTCAAAACTCCATTCAATAGTGATCTTGTACCTCTTAAAGAATTTGAAAGAGCTTCCTCTGAAATTAGTTTTCTCTCAGAGGACCTAACTAATTTCAACGAGAATGAAGAAGACAAAGTTCTTTGTAACTTCAGTCCAGATGCTCTAATGCTTATCGATGCATCTACTCATGCACCTGCATTCTTTCAGATGCTGACTGCTGGATTCAAATCTCTTCCCGAAGCTCCGCATATTATGATGATTCCGCTATTTCATTCTGAAGTTGTAAAGAACGGTCATACTTACAGCGGTTATCTGACCATAAAAGATGATCTTGATAAGCAGTGGTTTGTAACTCACGATGGTCTGATTGTCGGTCAGATTTGATAGCTCGGTGGACACTTGTACAAGTGTCCACTATTTTCACTTTTCTCTCCTCTCATCTGTTATACTGGTAAAGAACTCAAGAAACCTATGACTTTCTCTCCTGATTATGTGTTTGTGATTGGTGTTGGTGGCACCGGAGGACATCTTGCTGCACCTCTTGCTCGACTGATTGCTTATCATCAGAATACGCAAGATGCCAAAGTCGTATTTATTGATGGTGATGAATTTGAAGATAAAAATACCACTCGACAACTTGTTGGTCCTAGTCAAGTTGGTCTGAATAAAGCACGCTCGATGGTTGACTTCTGCGCCTATCAGGGTCTGACGAATGTTGACTGTAAGGAAAGTTTCATTTCTGCGTCTACCTTTATTCCGATGCTGCGGCGGTCAAATTGTCCTCTGGTTGTCTGCTCTGTGGATAATGACGCAACTCGACTTGCAATCATCAATTCGATGAAATCTGTCTGTCAGAGTGATTATATGTTCATCACTCCTGGTAATTCTGATGGCACTGAAGATGTAAAAGGTCAGGTTCTTTGGTTTGGTGTTGTGGGTGGTCAAAATGTAGGATGTAATCCTGCGAATGTTTATCCTAATATCGAGCGACCTCAAGACAGTATTCCTAGCGAAGGTTCTTGCGCTCTGAATGCACCTAGCCGCCCACAACTGATTTCTGCTAATTTCCTTGCAGCTTCACTCACTCTGACTGTAATTCAAAACTTTCTCGATGGATTTATTGACCCCAGTCAGAGTTCGATGTTCTTTAATCTTCGCAATATGAAGACCTCGGTTTGTTGAAATAAAAGTGGACACTTGTTCAGGTGTCCACTATTTTTCCCTTTCAGCCCCACTCTGTCCTATACTGCTCCTGTAGTTCAATTTCTCAAATGACTTCTACGACCACCCTCAACGACAATCTTGTTAAAGTTGACAATCTGATTACTGCTCTTAATTTTCTTCTTGAGGACCTGGAAACTCGTAAAAAACAATTTACAGATGTTGAAAGCATTTCCGATGAAGTGAGTAAATCGGTTCGAAATGTTATTTACAGCGATTGGGATATTCAGAATCGAATTGCACGTAAGGTAGCCGATCAAAATTGGGAACGAATGATTGACCATCTTGATGGTCGAACTCGCGGCGTGATGCAGTCTCTGATTGAAAATCATGTTAGCGTTGCAGTTGGTAAGGAACTTGAGCGTCTTGGTTATGACAAACCTCAAGTAAATCAAAACTGAAGATAATAACTTATGCGAGTGTGCCACTTGCTCTGGTGGCACACTATTCCTCCATAGGTGGCTGACCCATGCTATGATTACGTAGTAAT
>CAWULH010000066.1:0-4214 GCA_963923215.1 uncultured bacterium | reverse complement strand
AATTTTGCGGGTTCGTAAAGAAGTGCATAATTTTGAATTTTGCAATTATCACCTGTTACTACACCAGAACCAATATAAGCACCGCGACCAACAACGCAATTCTTGCCAATTTTTACATTATCTCTAATTTGTACAAGATGCCAGATAGATGAGCCGTCTCCAATACTTGCACTTGGATCTACTTCGGCGCTATCGACGATTCTGACTCCCACCGCTGAAGTCTACCTTGTGAATATTTCATTTAAAAAAATTAGAGTTTTTTAACCTCATCAAGGAAGACTTGGTAATGCGCTTGCGGATTTAAGGTTTCATGGGCCCAAATCTTGGCTTTTCTTCTTATATTTAGAAGCGCATCCTTATTATCTGCCCAAGAATTTAAAATGCTTGCAGCAACTTCATCACTTTGCGAAATAACTCCACCACCACTTTCTTCAATCAGAGTGATACATCTTGGAAGAGGTGATGAAATAACTGCTAAGCCAGCAAATGAGTACTCATATAATTTACTTGGGACGGCTTCAATAAATGCAGGTGTACTTTCCAGCAAAGTTAGACCAACCCAAGCACCTTTTGCATAATCCCAAGATTTATTTGGAGCAAGGGCTCCATGAAATTTGACTCGGTTTGCAGCAGAAGAATTCTTTAACCATCGTTCAACATAATGTGAATCCTCGGGCGCAACTGGGCCAATCAAATCAAATTCCCACCTTGGCGAAAGTTCAGCAATCCGTAACATCGAATAAAGCCCACGGGTTTTTCTAATATCACCAATATAAATTGCTCTTGGTTTATTATCCAATTCGCCACTATCGGGGATCATAGAAGGGTCCGGCAAATTCTTTATAACTATTCTATTTTTCGCTTTAAATGGTGGAACTTGGCTATCGGCAACAATTAATAAATCTGCATTAGCTGCAATGCGATTTGCAAGAAAGGCAATTAATTTAGCAATAATTCCAATGAATCCATTCGCCCAACTCCGATCGCGTAATAATTTTAAATAATCTTCGTTTATATCGGCGATTAATTTAATTCTTTTTGATTTAGCGATGTAAAAGGAGATTGGAACCAGATCAGGAGAAATAGTCAGGATTGCATCCCCTTTTGCCATAAAAGGAATATAAATGTCCCGTAGAACTCTAATTAATTTAGATCTACCATTAATTGTTCTGTGAAAAATGGATCCGAGTGGAGCATCAGATACCTCACCAGGTGCCCAGATATGGACTTCAATTCCCGATTTAATTAGTACATTTGCAAGACGGTGTAACCGTGCACGCGAGACTGTTCCCGCGCTCGAAAGTATTGAAACTTTCTTTATCACTTACATATCCTCGTAATTTGAAGGCAAGGTACCCACATCAAGGAACTTTAAGTATTCCCCAGTAATTGCCTCAGGTTTACCTTTCGCCAACATTTTTCCTTTATGCATCCAGATAGCGGTATCGCAAAGTTCATTTATCGTTGCAAGCGCATGCGAGACAATAACAATGGTTCGTGCCTGCTCACAGAGTTCACGCATTCTCGTAAATGATTTTTCTTTAAATGCAGCATCTCCCGCAGATAACGCCTCATCTAAAAGAAGAATATCTGGTGTCATATTAACCGCCACGCTAAATGCTACTCGGCCATACATACCGCTGGAATATGTGCGGACTGGCATGTCAATAAATCCATCTGGTAAATCGGCAAATGCAGCTATTTCATCAGTCTTAGATTCAATCTCTTCCTTACTCATTCCCGAAGCAAGACCACCCAAAATAATATTGTCACGTCCAGATAGTGCCGGATTAAAACCAACACCTAATGCAAGGAGGGTTGAAATTTTTCCATTGACGATAATTCTTCCTTCAGAAGGAGGCAAAATTCCTGCAATCGAGCGCATCAAAGTTGATTTACCAGCGCCGTTTGCTCCAACAATTCCTAAGACCGAACCATGTGGAACATCAATAGTTAAATGATTAACAGCTTCAATTGTTCTAGTTCGAACTTTCTCGCCTTTACTTGCACGCATTACTGCATTCTTTAAAGTGCGTTTAGTATCCACATTAATCTTGTATTTAATCGAGAGATCTTCAATACGGATCGCCAGATCATCTGGCATCACTATTTGTCTAGAAGAACTCGAAGGTTTAGATACGGACCGCAAAATCACGCTCCCTTGAAGCAAAGAAATATCCACCAATAATTATCGAGCCAATGGCCCAAGCGATAGCACTTAATAAATAAGAGAGAGTAGGTCCTTGGCCACGAATCCATACTTCTGAATTTGCTGAGAGAACTGGCCCAAGTGGGTTTAAATAGATAGCTATCCGGTGCCAACCATGCAACATTTCTGGAAGCCATAGGACTGGGGACAAGTAGAGCCAAATTCTTAACATATATGAGAGCAATTTATTTGTATCGCGAAAATAAACATTCATGGTGGCGAAAAAGAGTGCCAACCCAAAGCCAGTTAATCCTACAAGAAGAACCAAGAGCGGAACCCAGAGAAGATTTAATGAAAATGCATAGACATGAGTATTGCTATCAAAAGTTTTAACAAGAATAAGTATCACTAAATAAACTGGGAGAGTTGGTAGAAATTGTTGAAAAGCTGAGATTGTTGATGAGAATGGAAGGAGAGCACGCGGAAATGCCTGGTTAAGAATTAATCGACCACCACTTGTAATGGATTGTGCACCAGCAGATATGCAGTTTTGGGCAAAGTAGAAAGTAAAAAGTCCGATTAGAATATGTAAGAGAGTATTAAGACCATTATGGTTACGACCGCCACGAATTACAGTTACCAATAAAAAGTAGACAAAGGCCAGCAACATTGGGTTTAAAACCAACCAGACTTTTCCCAATTTGGAATCTAAATATTCGGCCTTATCGGCAAATTTGGAGAGCTCGATGGCAAAAGAGCGGCGCTTCCAAAACTCCTTTAAGTATGGAATTACCGGTGGAAGTTTGGCGCGGTGTGGTTCGAATACCTGAATCTTTGGTGCAAAACCACTCTCTGATGCCATGGCATTAGTCTGCCATTAAAGCGGCTGTGAATTGCACACCAACGGGGTGAGCACCCAAATTGAATGGATCTATCTCGGCATTATTCTCACATCAACTTGAAATCCAAGGTGATAACTTGAAAAAGGAAGAACTAAATGAAGAAGTCGATGAAGCATATTGCAATCTGTAGCGCTTTAATGGCAGGACTAGTTGCACCATCAGTTGCGATTGCTGCAGAAGTTCCACAGGTTCCATCTAACTCCGCTGTAAATACTGGAGTATCGACAGAGCCAATGAAGGTTGTAAAAGTTAAGGGAGCTAAGAAGTCAGCTACAAAGAAATCAGTAAAGACGAAAGTAAGAGCAAAGAAAGCAGCAGCTAAGAAAATTACCAAGAAGCGTGTTCGTCGCTCTTTGGTACGGAAGTAATAGAAATAAATCGGGAAAATGGGGTGACCTCAATGGTTGCCCCAAACCCTTTAGGGGAGTAAATTCTCAATTGTGGAGATCATAATTCATACACGTAATGCTCATCTTGCCTCAGATTTTCGCGAGATTGCCGAAGAAAAACTACAGTCACTTGATCGCTTTAGCGTTAAGTTAGATGGTGTAAAAGTTGAAGTTAAACATGAACAGAACCCTAGATTTGGCAAGAGTGCACACGAAGTCATTCTGACAACTTCAGGGTCTGGCCCTTTTATCCGTGCCGAAGGAAATGCATTTAACGATGTAGCGGCTTTTGATGAAGCAGTTAAAAATTTAGAATTACAAATCCGAAAGATTCATGAAAAATCTAAAGATTTTAATCATGAAACTTTACGTAAACAGAAATAATTAACGGTTATTTTTTAAAACTAACGGAAGCGCCTCAAGTAAATCTGTAGCAGTAATTGGAGCTTTGGTCCGTGTAGCAAATTTTGCAGCAAGACCATGAACTGCTACTGCCTTTCCTACCACTTGCAGACATTCTTTTAGATTGGTTGGCTTCCAACTGGCAAGCATTGATCCAATTAAACCGGCAAGAATGTCGCCAGTTCCTGCAGTTGCTAATTCACTTCCGCCATTCCTGTCTGTTATTAAACTTCCATCAGGTGAAACAATTAATGTGTTATGCCCCTTCAATACGACGATTACGTGAAAATGTTTTGCAATCGCAATTGCGGTGCCCTTTCGGTCCCCATTTCTTACTGGAAATCCCAACTTTGCTGCTTCACCCTCATGCGG
>CAWULH010000065.1:0-4219 GCA_963923215.1 uncultured bacterium | reverse complement strand
GAATATCCATAAAGGAATGCACTTCCCATTAAGAAAAATGCGGAAGAGAATGCACCCAGAAGGAAATACTTAAGAGCGGCTTCTTGAGATAGCAATCTACGGCGACGTGAAAGACCTGCCATTAAATAAAGTGGAAGCGATAAGACTTCGAGAGCAACAAATAGAGTTATTAAATCCGTTGCTACTGGGAAGAGCAACATTCCAGAGACAGCAAAGAGAGTAAGTGGGAATACTTCGGTCTGGGTTTTTCCAGAAATTATTGATGCTGCTTCTGCACCTGATCCTGGAATTGCGGATGCTTGAGCAGTGAAATTATCTTGATCGGCAATTAGAAGCGTTCCAACAAATGCAAGAACCAATATCGTCGCCTGCATAAAAATTCCTGCTTTATCAATAGATACTGAGGTAATTGCCGCAAGGCTTGATGGTTTATTTCTAATTGCCAATAGTTGAATAAAAGCGACAACTAGAGTTGTAAGAGTGATATTAACCTGGACAACTCTTCTAATTGATTGCTTTAGAAATGCTTCAACTAATACTCCTAAGAGTGCACCACCTAGTACAACCAATATCGGTGCGAGCAATGCGTAAGAAAGGTGCGGAGCAGTAAACATTACTTACCCGCCTTTGCTGTTGGATCCGTAACCCCAGCATGTTGCATGACTTTGGCACTTGTTGTATTTGCGATATCGAGGACAGGTTTTGGATAAAAACCAAGGAAGACCATCAATGCAACTATCGGAGCTATAGCAATTTTCTCTCGTAAATTTAAATCTGAAAGACTTTCATTTCCAGGTTTTACTTCACCATGGAGAGTTCGTTGAATAACTATCAATACATAAAGTGCTGCTAAAACTATTCCCGTTGTGCCAAGAATTGCCGCCACTGGATACTTAGAAAATGAACCTACCAGCACCAAGAATTCAGATATAAATGATGAAAGTCCAGGTAGAGCAAGTGCTGACATTCCGGCTATGAAAAACATCCAAGCCATAACCGGTGTTACACGTTGTAATCCACCAAAATCCTCAATCTGAGTCGATTTACGGCGCTTAATCATCCAACCTGCGACTAAGAAGAGTGCTGCAGTAGAGAAACCGTGATTAACCATATAAAAAGTTGCTCCCGATAATCCTTGCGAAGTAAGGGCAAAAATTCCGAGAGTAATAAAACCGAAGTGAGAAATTGATGTAAATGAGATCAATGAATTTATATCTCGCTGCCCAATTGCAAGAAAAGCACCATAAAGAATTGAAATTACTGCAAGTGTAATGATCCAAGGTGTAAAAGTTTTTGTTGCTTCAGGAAAAAGAGTCATACAGAAACGAACCATTCCGTAAGTTCCCACTTTATCTAGTACGCCAAGTAGTAGAGTTGCAACGCCCGAAGATGAAGATCTCGCGGCAGTCGGCAACCAGGTATGGAACGGCCAAAGTGGTGCCTTAATAGCAAATGCAATAAAGAATCCCAGGAATAACCAGTTCTGCGTTCCGACAGGGATCTGCATCTGTGACAACTTTGTAATGTCGAATGAACCTTGTACCTGAACCAGTGATTGGAAGTAAAGACCAATTACCGCAGCAAGCATAAGTAATCCACCAAATAAACTGTAGAGAAGGAACTTCATCGCTGCCGCTGCTCGTTCGCCACGACCGTAACCACCAATTAAGAAGTAAACAGGGATCAACATTGCTTCAAAAATTACATAGAAGAGAATTACATCTGTAGCCGCAAAAACGCCAATCATCATGGTTTCAAGAACCAACATCAGAATGTAAAAAGTTTTTACACCAAATCGACCATTTTCTGATTCATTCCAACCCGCAACAAATACAACTGGAACAAGGATTGTAGACATGACAATCAGAAGAAGGGCCATACCATCGACGCCTACTGCATAATTCACATTAAATAGCGGAATCCATGGTCGTACCTCTACAAATTGGAACCCAGATAAATTCTTTTTAAATTGGAAAGCCATCACTAGGGCTGCTGCAGTAACTAAAAGCGAAGTTGCAAGAGCAATCTGCTTAATTAATTTCGAGTTATCCTTTGGTGCAAAAACAATCACCAAAGAACCAAATAAAGGGAGAAGTTCTAACGCGGTCAAGATACTCACAGTGTCACCACCCAGATCGTTGCAACCAAGGCGATGGCGCCAATGATCATATTTAATGCGTAAGTTCGAACATATCCATTCTGCAATTTCTTCAGACCGGTAGCAGTTGTGAGAGCAGTCCAGGCAACTCCGCGTACTGCACCATCAATAATATTCTCATCAGTTTTTATCAAGCTCTTAGTAAGAGCCTGCCCTGGACGCATAAGAACAGCTTCATTAAATGAATCCTGATAAAGATCTTTCCGTGCTGCTTTAGTGAAAATTGAAACATTTTCTGGTGCAACTTCCGGAACAGTTCTATATTTACTTACCGCAAGAATTACTCCAAGGATCACAACTCCCAGCGCCAAACCAGATACAACAATTGGCTTCAACACTTCACCTTCATGCATGTGGTTCTCTGAGTTAACGACTGGTTGTAACCAATTTACAAGTGCATTTCCAGATGTAAGTAAGAATCCAGATGCAACTGATCCAATGGCCAGAATTGCCATAGGCAACCACATCAGAATTGGTGATTCATGTGGATGGGCTTCTTTATCCCAACGCTTTGCACCAATAAATGTAAGAAGAACTACTCGGGTCATATAAAAAGCTGTTATTGCAGCACCCAATAGAGCGGCGCTTCCAATTATCCAACCTTCTTTTCCGCCAACATTAAATGCTGTCTCAATAATTTTATCTTTGGAGTAGAAACCAGCAAATGGCGGTACACCAAGAATTGCTAAATATCCAAGTCCAAATGTAATTGCAGTAATTGGCATGTACTTAGCAAGTCCACCATATCGGCGCATATTTACTTCATCATTCATACCGTGCATTACTGAACCGGCACCAAGGAACATTCCGGCCTTAAAGAAACCGTGAGTTAGTAGGTGCATGATTGCGAATGCATAACCTACTGGGCCAAGTCCTGCAGCAAGAATCATGTATCCAATTTGCGACATGGTTGAAGCTGCAAGTGCTTTCTTAATATCGTCCTTTGCGGTACCGATTAATGCACCAAATAGAAGGGTTATTGCACCAATTATTACAACAAGTAATCTCGCAGTACTTGATGCGTCAAATACAAAGTTAGAGCGGACAATTAAGTAAACACCAGCGGTCACCATCGTTGCTGCGTGAATTAGAGCAGAGACTGGAGTTGGACCAGCCATCGCATCACCAAGCCATGATTGCAATGGGAACTGTGCAGATTTTCCAGTTGCGGCAAGGAGCAACATGGAGCCAAGTCCTATCAATGCAATTGATGATGCATTTGGGACTCCTGCTTTAACTTGATCATAAGACACCCCGCCAAATTGAGTAAAGGCAATCATGATTGCTAGTGAAAGTCCGACATCACCCACACGATTGGCAACGAAAGCCTTCTTAGCGGCTGTTGCATAAGCTGGCTTCTGATTCCAGAATCCAATTAAGAGATATGAGGCTAAACCAACACCTTCCCAGCCGACGTAAAGATTCAAATAAGAATTACCAAGAACCAATAGAAGCATCGCAGCGATAAATAGATTTAGATAAGCAAAGAATCGACGTCGATTTTCGTCATGCTCCATATATGAAATTGAATAAATATGAATTAATGAACCGACTCCAGTAATTAAGAGTACGAAACAGATTGAAAGCTGATCAAGTAAGAGTGCCGCGGTGACGTGGAAAGATCCAACATTTATCCAATCAAAAAGGGTCTGAGTTATACCCCGATCACCGTTTGAACGGCTTTTCATTGCAAAGAATTCCATGCCCCCAATTACAAAAGTCGAGAGTGATACGACTGTGGCGAGCAGATGTCCCCATTTATTTACACGACGCCCAGCCAATAAAAGAAAAGCTGAAGAGAAGAGTGGAAGAGCGATTAAATAAACAATTAAATTCTGCACGACTACCTCTTCAACAAACTTGCATCATCAACTGATGCAGATCGGCGACTTCGATAGATGGTCACAATAATTGCAAGCCCTACTACCACTTCACATGCAGCTACGACCATTGTAAAAAAGGATGCAACTTGACCGTCTAACGAACCATTAATTCTTGAGAAAGTAACAAATGCTAGGTTTGCGGCATTGAGCATCAATTCCACACACATGAAAACAATGA
>CAWULH010000064.1:0-4316 GCA_963923215.1 uncultured bacterium | reverse complement strand
GGCGAATTTCAATCTTTTCACCAAGGGTTGCATTACCTTCATCAATTCGCTCTTGTACCGTCTTACCTGTTGAAGGCAACTTAGAAGCAAGGAACTTCTCAAGGTTTCCTTCCTTAGACGTAAATAAGTGGTCAAGTAATTCATTTCCAAGTTCAATAAAACGATCACCTTTAGCGACGAAATCTGTCTCGCAATTTAACTCAAGCATTACCCCAAGATTGCCTTCAGATTTTGCAACGATTAAGCCATTTGAAGTTGCTCGTCCTTCGCGCTTAGTAACTCCCTTTAAGCCTTTAACGCGAATGATTTCAACTGCCTTCTTGTAATCGCCGTCCGCTTCATCTAGCGCCTTCTTGCAATCAAGCATTCCGGCTGCTGTCTCTTCGCGGAGACGCTTTACATCTTCAGCTGTGTAAGCCAATTTAATTACTCTCCTTCTGCAGCGCTCTTCACAAGAAGTTCGCTCTCAAGATTTGTATCGGTAACTGGTTCTGCCTTCTCTGACTTATCAGCATGGACATTTGCAGAACGTGCCTGTAGACCTGCTGCAACTGCATCTGCAATTACTCGAGTTAATAGTGCAATTGAACGGATTGCATCATCATTACCTGGGATCTTGTAATCAACTTCATCTGGATCACAGTTTGTATCCAAAATTGCAACAACTGGGATGCCTAACTTATGTGCTTCTTGCACAGCTAGGTGTTCCTTCTTGGTATCTACAACCCATACTGCTGCAGGCACCTTTGTCATGTTACGGATACCTTCGAGGTTCTTTGTAAGTTTTTCGCGCTCGCGGCGAAGAACTAATAATTCCTTCTTTGTTAGAAGTTGATCATTTGCACTCTCGAGTGCTTCCAACTCCTTCAAACGTTGAATTCGCTTATATACAGTTGGGAAATTTGTAAGCATTCCGCCCAACCAGCGCTCAGTTACATATGGCATTCCAACACGAGCTGATTCAGAAATGATTGGCTCGTGGGCCTGCTTCTTTGTACCAACAAAGAGAATATTTCCGCCCTTAGCAACTGTGTCCTTAATGAACTCATATGCCTTATCAATTAGAGCAAGTGATTGTTGGATATCGATAATGTAGATGCCATTGCGCTCTGTGAAAATAAAGCGCTTCATCTTTGGATTCCATCGACGGGTCTGATGTCCAAAGTGGACGCCACTGTCGAGGAGTTCTCGCATTGTTACAACCGCCATCGCGGCACACTCCTTTTTGCGCACATGCAAGCATGGGCGCTCTCGGTTGACGACTTAACAATTTGTTAAGTCCCTAGTGACTTAAACACCGAGTAATTAGATTTCTAATTACACCGAGGTGGTAAGAAAGTTTTTTAACTTCCAAGTCACGTGAAGTCAGATTCCTTATGGATTCTGCTGGGACCAATTCTAGGGGCAAAAAGAGAGTGCAAAATCCCGCTCAAAAATCACTTATTAGGCGCGAGGATGAGCCTGTTTATATGCCTCTTTTAATCTCTCTGGTGAAACATGGGTGTAAATCTGAGTAGTGGAAAGAGAAGAATGACCCAAAATCTCTTGAACAGTGCGGAGGTCTGCACCACCTTCTAGTAAATGCGTTGCAGCAGTATGCCTAAGTCCATGTGGACTCATATTTGACCCAATTGCTTTCATTGCATCATTAACAACTGCGCGAGCAATCCTCTGATCAATTCGCTTTCCCCTTGAACCTAGAAAAACTGCATCACCTGATTTGGAATTTTTAAATGAATCTCTCGCAAATTCTAAATAACTTTGCAATGCTCGAACTGCTGGTAAACCAAGCGGCACCACCCGCTCCTTATTACCTTTTCCTAAGACTTGAAGAGTATTTCGACCGAAATCTAAATCTCTAATATTTAATCCACATAATTCGGAAACTCGTATTCCAGATGCATACAGGACTTCAATAATTGCAAGATCTCTAAGGTTCTCGGGTGTTGGCTCTTCACTTGCACGAAGTTGCATAGCTTCGACAACAGTATTTGCTTCTTCTTGATTTAAAACTTCAGGTAATTTCCTAAGGGGCTTTGGCACCTCTAACGCTGCACCAATATCCGACTCAATCCATTTCTGACTTGCGGCCCAATAAGTGAAAGCGCGAATGGAAACTATTCGCCGGGCCAAAGTAGAACGTGATGCGCCATTGCTCTGCAGGTATGCAAGCCAAGACCTGATGTGCTTAAGTTCTAAATCTTTAAATTCACGCACGCCCAATTTATTTATATGTTCAAGTAATGAATTTAAGTCGGAGATATATCCCCGAATTGAATTATCACTTAGGTTTCGAACGAGGACCAGATGCTCTTCATACTGAGCGATTAGGTCCACCGACATACCTAAATACTATTCCGGTTTACGGCCTTGTCTGAGTAATCCATATGTAACGGCATCTTCAAGTGCCATTGCTGAGGCAGCGATAACGTTCTCGTGAACGCCAACTGTGTTCCACTGGCTATCACCATCACTTGTCTCAACAAGTACACGTGTTACAGCGCCGGTTCCTAGTCGACCTTCAAGAATACGAACTTTGTAATCTGTTAACTCAAGCTTTGCTAATTCAGGATAAATCTTCTCAAGGCCAGATCTAAGTGCAGTATCAATTGCATTAACTGGACCATTTCCTTCACCAGTTGCAGTAATTTCATTACCTCGAGCAGTGATAACAACCTTTGCTTTTGAAGAAACTTTATCTGAGGAATCACGTATTACTGTGGTTTCCCAATTCTTAACAGTAAAGAAGTGAGCACGTTTTCCATCAATTTCTTCACGGAGAAGTAATTCAAATGATGCATCTGCTGCTTCGAAGGTAAAGCCTTTCGCTTCCAAATCTTTAACGCGATTTACAACGCGACCTACAACTTCTTTATCGCTTCCTAAATCAACACCAAGTTCTTGAGATTTCAATTCAATTGAAGCGCGGCCGGCCATATCCGAGACCAACATCCGCATATCGTTTCCAACTGAAGCAGGATCCTCATGTTGATACATTGCCGGATCGACTTTGATGGCAGATGCGTGCAATCCCGCTTTATGAGCAAAAGCAGAGACACCAACGTATGGTTGACGGGCACTTGGTGCCACATTTGTAACTTCTGCAACTGCATGAGAAATACGGAAAGCCTCACGAAGTGAACCTTCTGGAAGGACTTGCTTCTTCTTCTTTAACTCCAAGTTTGCGATGATGCTTACCAAATCGGCATTACCTGTCCGTTCGCCATAACCATTTAACGTACCTTGCACATGAGTAACACCGGCACTAATCGCAGCAAGTGAATTGGCAACTGCACAACCAGTGTCGTTGTGGCAGTGAATACCAAGTCGAGCACTAGTAGTACCAAGAACTTCATTAACAATTTGAGTTAATTCATCAGGAAGCATTCCACCATTTGTATCGCAGAGGGCAACTACATCGGCTCCTGCTTCAATTGATGCCCGCACAACTTCAGTTGCATAAGCTTTATTTGATTTATAACCATCAAAGAAATGCTCAGCATCTAGAAAAACGCGTTGACCGTTACTTCGAAGGAAATTAATTGAGTCCTTAATCATCGCCAAGTTCTCATCAAGATTGGTCTTCAGTGCAAGATCAACATGGCGGTCATGGCTCTTAGCAACCAGAGTAACTACTGGTGCACCTGATTCCGCAAGAGCTTGAAGTAATTGATCATCTGCCGCTTTAACATTTGGTCGGCGAGTTGCTCCGAATGCAACAAAAGTTGCATTCTTTAATTTTAATTCAGTCTGTGCGCGCTTAAAGAATTCAGTATCTTTTGGATTTGCTCCCGGCCAACCACCTTCAATAAAGCCAACACCTAAATCATCTAAATGGCGCGCGATTGCCAACTTATCGTGGACAGAGAGATTTAAACCTTCCTGTTGTGCTCCATCGCGGAGTGTGGTGTCGTAGATATGAAAGTTGTCATTGATCATTAGATAACTCGAACATTCCAACCGTGCTTATCTGCAATTGTTCCATGTTGAATTCCAAGAAGTGTCTCGCGAATCTGCATTGTTATTGGGCCGGGATTTCCATCGCCAACAACCCAAGTTCCCTGAGCACTTTTAGCGGAACCAATTGGCGAAACCACAGCAGCAGTTCCACAAGCAAAAATTTCAGTTATCTCACCAGACTTAACACCATCACGCCAATCATCTGTAGAGATCATTCCCTCTTCAACTTTATAACCAAGATCTTTTGCAACTGTAAGAATTGAATCTCTTGTAATGCCGGCAAGAAGTGTTCCGGTTAATTTTGGAGTGAAGATAGTTGCATCTCTGCCTTTTCCTTTGATGAAGTAAAGATTCAT
>CAWULH010000063.1:0-4346 GCA_963923215.1 uncultured bacterium | reverse complement strand
CAAGGTTCAGGCGAAGCAGTTCGTTTGGATGAGTTCGAAGTTCGTTAATTAGATTAAAAGCAAAAACCCCTGCCGAGTTGGGTGGCAGGGGTTTTCTTATTCTCTGGGGGAGAATTTTTAGCTTAAGGAAGATTTACTCTTCCGCCCTTCATTTTCCACATAAAGTATTTTTCAAATGCGAGCTTCGCTAAATGATTCTGTGGACCTGGAATTAACATTCCATGTTTACGTGGAGGCAACATTTTGTCTGCCAAGATTAAAACACCATTGTTTCCAGCATCCATTATGCAAACCGCTGGAATATCACCAAATTCCTTTTCTGCTTTTGGGACTTCACCTTTAATTTGAGAGATTATGTTCTTAGCGGCAACATGAGCCATCTGCTCAGTAGGGAATCCAGTCTTTGGTATTCCGACTGGTGTTGGAGTTGTCCAGGGTGCTGTCACTGCGGCAGCCAAACCAACTGCGTAAATATTGTCCCACTTCATCGATTGATAAGTAGGGCGAACTTCAACAAAGCCTCCTGCGTTAGCAAGTCCTTCTGTTTTCTTGAGAAAATCTTGTCCAACAAATGGCGGAATTATCATTGAATATTTAAAGGTGTGCTTCTTTCCCTCCGCAGTTTGCAGCATTCCTTGATCAACATATTCTATTGATTGATTAATGTAGGGAGTAATTTTCTCTTTTTTAAGAAACATGCCAAGTAGTTGATCACCATGTGGTAGTCCACCAATTCCAAAGTGTCCCAAGAATGGTTCCGCCGTAATATATGAAAGTTTAACCTTCTTCTTAATTCCAGCTTTCTTTAACTGGTAACTAGTATTAAATAAGAACTCATACGCAGCACCAAAGCAAGAAGCACCTTGTGTAGCCGCAATTACTACATCGCCTGGATCATTTAGGAATTTCTTCCAAGCCATACCCGCGCTCTCAGCATCCTGCAAAGTTGTGATTGTGTTGCTATTTTCAACTAATCCCGGAACAGCTTCCATCTTATTTCGGGTACCGGTTGCGATCACTAGGTAGTCATAAGTGACCTTAGATCCATTTGCTAAATCCACGCTTTGTTTGACTGGGTCAATATAGGTAGCAGCTGATTGAATATACTCAACGCCTCCCTTTTCAAAAGTAGGAACTACGTTAAATGAAACTGTTTCACGATTGCGCTTACCAAAAGGCAACCAAATTAGGGATGGATTAAATAGAAAATAGTCACGATCACTAACTACTTTTACATTCGCATCGTCTTTCAATTCTTTTTTTAAACTCAAGGCTGCGGTCAGACCGCCAAAATTGTTGCCTAAGACAACTACTGTCTTTTTCATTTCCAACTCTCCAACTCAAGAACATCTCTGGATTTTCCAGCAACTAGAGCATACCCCTAGGGGTATGCTATATTTGGCTAACGAGTTAGGGCTAGCACTCAAGCAAAGGTGAGATATATGGCAGCAACAAAATCTAAGAAGAAAGAACCAACTCACGTTCTTACTAATGAGGAAACACTAAATATGTTGGTAGCCAGAATAAAGCGAGCACAAGGCCAACTGGGTGCTGTTGCGCGAATGTTGGAAGAAGGACGTAATTGCGATGAGATTGTGGTGCAAATGTCCGCTGTGAGTAAAGCTGTGCACACTGCGGCCTTCACTTTGATTTCCTCTTCTTTAGAGGAGTGCATTATCGAAGGAAAATCTAATCAAAAAGCAGTCACTGAGAAACTGCAAAAACTCTTTCTAAGTTTGGCGTAAAATGAAAAAAATTATTTTATTTGTAATTCCATTAGCATTGCTTTTAACTGCTTGCGGGACAACAGGAGGAAAAGTGACAAATCTAAATGTAACCGACTTTGCACAGAAAATTAGTGACAAGTCGGTTGTGGTGCTGGATGTAAGAACTCCTGGAGAGTTTCAAAGTGAACACCTCGAAAACGCAATTAACGTAGATTACGAAGGATCAAATTTCGAAGGCGAAGTTCAGAAATTAGATAAAAGTAAAACGTATGCTGTTTATTGCAGAAGTGGACGTAGATCAGGTTTGGCTACCGAGATTATGGCCAAAGATGGATTCAAATCCATATTTAATCTAGATGGTGGAATTGAAAATTGGCAAGCATCTGGCAATAAAGTGGTAAGTAAATAATGCGTGTAGTCGTAATTGGAGGAGTTGCCGGCGGAATGTCGGCCGCAGCACGACTTAGGCGCCTTGATGCAACCGCCGAGATTATCGTTTTAGAAAGAAGCGGCAATGTTTCATATGCAAACTGTGGGTTACCATATTTTGTCGGAGGCGTGATTCAAAACGAAGAATCATTGTTGCTTCAAACTCCCGAATCATTGCATAAAAGGTTTCGTTTAGACGTTAGAGTAAATACTGAAGTTATTGAAATTGATAAAAATGTTAAGGTATTAACCGCAGTAGATCATACTTCTAATTCACAATTCAAACTTACTTTTGACAAATTAATCCTCTCACCAGGAGCTGCGCCAGTAAGGCCTGCAATTCCAGGTATCGAGCGAGCACTCTCACTTCGCACTGTAGAAGATGTATTGGTGTTGGCTGATTCAGTTAATAAAAAGCCAAAATCTGCAGTCATCATCGGAGGGGGATTTATAGGTTTAGAGCTTGCAGAAAATTTTCAACATCGTGGAATTTCTACTTCAATTGTGGAAGCAAGCGAACAAGTTCTGGCGCCCCTAGATCCAGAAATGGTTACTTTTGTGCAAGATGAATTAACAAAACAAGGCGTTTCACTGTATCTAAAAAATGCTGTAACTGAGATCAAAGATAGTACTTTGATATTGAATGATGGCAGAGAAATTTCTGCAGAAGTCGTAGTTGCTGCAATTGGGGTTAAACCAGAGATAACTTTGGCAAATAGTGCGGGATTGAAGATTGGTTCTAAAGGTGGGATAGAAGTAAATGAATTCAATCAGACTAGTGACCCAGACATTTACGCGGTGGGCGATGCTGCTCAAAAACACGATGCACTTGATGGTTCGGAAATACTGGTCCCACTAGCTAATATTGCAAACCGACACGGCCGAATTGTTGCCGATCACATCACTGGTAAAAAAATACGTGATGTGGCAGCCCAAGCTACTGCGATCGTAAAAATATTTGACTTAACTGTTGCTACAACTGGTTGGAATGAGAAGAAATTAAAAGCAGCAGGGCTTGATTATTTAGCTATTCATACACATCCAGCCTCGCACGCTGGTTATTATCCTGGAGCGCAAGGAATGTCTCTCAAATTATTGGTTGATAGAAAAACTTCATTGATCTTAGGGGCTGAAGCAGTCGGGCGAGAAGGTGTTGACAAGAGAATTGATGTTATTGCTACTGCAATGCGTGGGGGTATAACAGCTCCAGAGTTAGCTGATTTAGAGCTTGCGTATGCACCCCCATTCAGTTCTGCAAAAGATCCTGTAAACATGCTCGGTTATATTTCAGAAAATGTTTTGAGTGGCCTTACGCCTACAGCACAGTGGAATGAAGTAAACGATTTGGTTGAAAAAGGCTGGATTGTCGTTGATGTTCGTTCAAAAGATGAATTTGAAAAAGGCCATATACCTAATTCAATTAACATTTCAATTGATGAAATTCGTGATCGTATAAATGCAGTACCAAAAGAGAAAATTCTTGTCACATGCCAAGTTGGACAGCGTGGTCATGCGGCCACACGACTTCTTCGTGAGATGGGATACAACGCAATTAATCTAGATGGGGGATATATGACTTGGTCTAATTCTCCAGCAAATATGAAAGTGAGTGAATATGTGTAGACAAGTAAGTTGCCGCAAATGCGGCAAAGCGACATGGGCTGGTTGTGGCCAGCACGTAGATATGGTTATGCGTGGAATTCCTAAGTCACAGCGTTGCGCCGGCCATGAAAATGATCCTAAGGAGCCAGGATTTTTCGCAAAGTTATTTGGAGGTAAGAAGTAATGTGTAGTGCAGTTAGATGTGAAAAATGTGGGAAGGCAACGTGGGCCGGCTGCGGTCAGCATATCGAAGAAGCACTTTCGCAATTTAGTGAAGATCAGCGCTGCAAATGCGATAGCGATCTATCAGGGTGGCTACCAAATAAATAGCGGAGACAAATGGCGCACTGCCTTAAATTTATGGGCGATACCGGAAAATATTCTCTCCCAGGCAGAAGAATCTCCATGGATTCATCCACCCGTCTTGTTCGATATTCCAAAAATTATTGAAAATAGTCCTTCCCATGAGCGAGCTCGTGAAGTTCTAGTTTCGAAAGGTTCAGTTCTTGATGTCGGATGTGGCGGCGGGATTGCTTCTTTTGCATTAGTACCGCATATCAATAATGCAATAGGCGTTGATCATCAAAA
>CAWULH010000062.1:0-4414 GCA_963923215.1 uncultured bacterium | reverse complement strand
TAAGTTGAAACTGTAAATGAAGTATCAGTTCGGGAAGATACAACAGCACTATTTAAATCAAAATCGAAATTTAACATCCCTGAAGTTGAGACGATGTCACCAACTTGTGGTGCTACCTCCCCTGTCTTCATATTGAATGTAAAAGTTGAACCTGACCATGAAGCAGAATCTAAAATCATTGGTCGTGGTAAGCGAGATTGTGCAGGGTTTGTAAATCCAGTGATCAGAGAAACATCTTGATTATTTGTCGGGTCGTAGAATTGACCTGGATTCGAACGTGCAATCGTTTCGTTTAACATAGAGTGACCTAAGCGATAGACCGCACTTGCAAATTCAGCAGGGATATCTGCATTTAAATTTGGGTCATATTGAACAAAGAGTGGCAACGCAGGTGAAATACGACGGACAAACTCGTCGTAAACCATATGTTGGTATTCCATCTCATTTATAAAGCGTGATGCTTGGTATAGGCGCTCGCCATTTCCAGTCCACTCACTTTTAAAAGAAGGAGTTACTTGAGGGTTATTGTTTAAGAAATCAGTAATGTCTTGAGCAAGGAGATTATGTTCAGAGTGGAAAACATGGTGAATTGCTGAGAGTCCAATATTCTCATTTACGCGTCCATCGCCCGCAACATAATGAGCGTCTAGAGTCTCATTGTCATAGTATCCAGAGACAGGCATAGCATTTGCGGAATTCATCACAGAATCAGCATCTGGTGCTAATGGAGTGCCACTAACACTAAATGGCACTGCCGTTGCCATAGTGTCGTTAATAAAAGCATGTCCGGTTGAGACCGCTACCCAATTTGACCCACTCTGACCAGGCAATGAAATGCCCCCAGTAGGATTCGTTGACGTTTTTGCGCCAGTTCCAATTGGTGAACTTGGATTGCCAGCCTGCCACACAAAACTAGAGCCATTCGTAAATAACATCATTGGGAATTTATTAGATGCTGGAATAAATTTTCCATATTGATCCGTTGCGATAACAGGAATACTTCTTGCATCGTAATCAGTCAAATTAAATCCAAGTAAACGAGCCTGAGCCTTTACATCGCGCCAAGTTGCAAGTCCACCATTGCCAATATCTGACCCACCGTTTGCAAAAGTTAGAGTTCCGCCAACGCCCAAATGACCATTCCATGCATTTGGAAGAGATGTGTAACTTTCATCGGTACCCTCAAGCATTCGACCACTTGATTTTGGAATTCCAGTCCCTGCAGCAAAGTTATATTCGCGTAAGAAGAAGTTTTGAGAAGGATGAGATCCATAAGTCTGGCTTTGATCTACATAGGGGGTTGTTGTGTTTATGCTTTCGCCCGTAGTTCCATCAGAACCGCGAGTAAGGACCATGAAATTCGGAGCAGAAGGACTTGCTACATAAAGTGGATCATCTTGTACAAGTGGAATCAGAACTGTGGCGCCTGCTTTGGGAATTAAATCCAATCCATGGTCAAAAAATTGTCCAAAAAGCGTAAACCAGGAGTTATACCCGGCAGATACGTTGTAATCAGGAGTTATATTCGGAATCTTTAAAACTGTTGAAATCGATCCAGTCCCTGCATTTACAGAAATTTCAGTTTGCGGTGAAGTTTGGCCATAAAGTGTGGAAACGGCTCTCGTTGCTGCGGCGACTGCAGCGGGATTATTTGGTGTCTGATCCGAAATGATATTGCTAATTTCTCGCGGCGTAGGATCAAGCACACTTTTGGCAGAATTTTGGTAAGCCTTCTGAGCATCGCTAAGAGTGTACGGTGTCGATGGCTGGTTAGCACCAGGAGCTAACCGAGTGAATAATTGATCTGAAGCTCCCCACCCTGCTGGGTCGCTTGCATTTATTGGGGAATTATAAACAGTTGTTGGAGCACTCTCTGTTTTTAATCCATGAATATTATTGCACTGACCATCTACTTGACGAAGTCCCCATGGGTATTCGACATTAAATGGATATTGATCAACTAAAGGTGTCGGACCCGGGTTATTTGCTACAGTCAATAAATCATCTGGAGTTAAACATCGATTGATACTTGTAACATCATATGGATAGATGATTGTGTTTGACGGATTTCCATTGTTTTGTAATTGTGATGCAGTTGTTGATGTTCGAGCAGCATGAGCTTCACTAAATTTAATTTGATCCAGGATAAATTTTAAATCTGAAAGAGTGATATTTAAGTGCCCATAAGGCATTACATAAGATTCGTGAGGAGAAGGATTAACTAAAAAAGCACCTGATCCCGGAGTTGCATGAGCATATTGGATTGGGCTAATTAAAGAAAAAAAGGGCAGCAAAGTTATAGACAGAATTAAAGTTAAAACTTTTCTAATTCTTTTCATCTACCTAGTAACCATTCTCCTTTTGGGGGCTTACCAAGAGACCCAAATAGGTAGGTCTATGAGAGAAATTTACCAACCATCATTTTGAACATAAATTGCCCATTTTGGTGGTCTGAGTAATACCCGTATGAATATGCCAAATCAGAGGAAGATTTTGCTTTTTAGAATGTAAATCCGCCTGATGACCACTACTTTCGGAAGAACTATTATTTCCGAGTGGCAAAACGAAATGACAATGCTGAGGCTCAACTTCTAATCAATAGTTTGAGTAGTTGGGCAAATGAAAATGGATCCTCAAACGACTCATATGTAAAAGCTTTACAAGGGGCATTAATTTCAAAACAAAATTGGTCTTTTTGGGCTTCGCTTAATCCTTTGGATTATCTTCCCCATCCAATTTATCGGGAAAAGAATCGAATATCGAGATTGAATTACATTCTCACAATTATAAGAAATGGACTTGTCTTCACTCCAGTTGCATTAACTTGGCTTGCAATAAGTAATGCCACCTCTGCGTTTGCTAAATACACTACTAAGAATTCAAACGGAGTTGCCAATTTTTTAGATTTCTGGCAAAAGGGATATGGAATCTTAAACAAGGAATGGTCAATAGGAAACGTGGCATTTTTTGACTTCCTTTTAATACTTTTGATAATTGGATTGACGATTACCACCACAATCATTGGAAAGAACATTCAAGAAACTCGAGAAAATCGATTAGTTGAGCTTGATCATGATCGAACGGTCATAGCATTAGAAATATCCGAATTCTTCTTTGATAAGAAGTTTGTTACAAACGTAACTATCAATCAAAGTCTTGCAAATGCCTTTAGAGATCTAACCAATTCAAGCAAAACAATAAATAGTTCTACTTTAGAATTACACAAAACTATAAAGTCTCTCCCTAAATATAGAGAATTAATCGCAGAAATCAAAAATATTAAATTAAATTTAACTAGACGAAATTTAGATTAATGGCTAGAAGACAAGTTGCAACAGAGTTAGAAGATGTCACGCACCTTGCCGGATGGATGTACGCAGATCTGCTTCTTGCTTTAATGGTTATTTTCCTCGCAACCATCTCTTTCGTACCCTTACTCAGCGCATCATCTTCTGGCATAACGCAATCCTCTTCTGATAAAAAAGATTTGGGGCAGAACTACAAATCAGGGCTTGCTCTTGTTTATTCTCAATTCGATGCCACCAAAATCTCATCAGACATAAATAAATTCAAAATCAATGAAGGTTTAGCGAAAGATTCACAGATCCTATATGCACAAATTACGGGAGGTTACAATCCTGAAAGTGAATCGCCCGAGACCGCTCGAATCCGAGCACTAACCTTTAGTTTAAAATTGCGTAAATCACTTCCGGATATATTTTTAAATGCCCCTACCTACTTGGCAATAGCATCAGACATAAAGAGTAATGAAATTGGCTTAAAACTTACCTTTGCAGAAAAAGTTCAGTGATTTAAAGTCCGATTACCGATAAAATCGATCCAATAAAAGGAATGACTAGTAGAAGTTTTCCTGAAATCTGTTTCTTACTTACTCGAATCATTTTACTTCCAGTTTGTACATCAACTTTATCACCGCTAACTGCTGCCACAACCGCAAGCATCGGCCCTTTATTTGGAAGATCAACTCCAGTTACAACTTTAGTACCTACTTGAAAGTCATTCACTTTATGGTAAATCACTAATCCAGATTTTGCAGAGCCGAGCGCATTACTTAATCCATCTTTTGGATGTCCCCAACGGATACCTAAAACGTAGAGGATAAGAATTAATACCAAACCAATCGAGAAAGGTTTTACTAAGCGCTTGCTCACTTCCATATTTTAACCTAACAGAACTTTTGAGGTCATCATCTCTTCGCTTTTTTCGGGCTATTTTTAGACGTACCAGGCTTTTTTTCGCCTGAATTACCTCGGCGATTTTTTTCTAAGGCAATTTTCTTGGAGACCTTTGCCTCAGCATCTCGCTTGATATTTGCCAACCATTGGTCAACATCAAGTTCAGCTACCGATTCCACTGGCGCTAATTCCTTTGATTTTACGAGCAATTTATCCTT
>CAWULH010000061.1:0-4511 GCA_963923215.1 uncultured bacterium | reverse complement strand
AATCGATGCTTGGGGCTAAAGAATATTTTTCTAATTAATGACATTACTTAAGTTATTTTACGTGGGAAATAAGGCCGATTTCTCCTCAGAATTTCATAAGAGTAGGCTTCGCTACTTAGTGCCCCCCTAGCTCAGTCGGTAGAGCGTTTCCATGGTAAGGAAAAGGTCACCGGTCCGATTCCGGTGGGGGGCTCGAAAAAATTAAATAATGGCGGGGTAGCTCAGCTTGGTAGAGCAAACGGCTCATAATCGTTGTGTCACCGGTTCAAATCCGGTCTCCGCTACTAAGGTTTACGCAAATCTAGGCGTGAATTTTTATAAAGATGTGGGTTCAAGTAATCTTTGAACCTCAATTTTAAGGAGCGCGAGAAAATGGCAAGCAAGAGTGCAGATGTACGACCAAAAATCACTATGGCCTGCGTTGATTGTAAAGAGCGCAACTACATTACAAAGAAGAATCGCCGTAACGATCCAGATCGTCTAGAACTTAAGAAGTTCTGCCCTCGTTGCAAAGCTTCCACTCTTCATCGCGAAACTCGCTAATGCTTAATCCCGAGTTAATCGGGCGCACCTTCAAAGGTGAGAGTTCAGTAATTGTCTCCCAAGAATCAATAAATAAATTTGCCGCTGCAGTGGGTGAGAAAAGTACATTAGTTGCACCCCCGACTTTCTCAATTTCGATAACTCTGGATCAATCTCAGAAACTTCTTCAAGATAGTGGACTGGATTGGACTCGAGTAGTTCATGGTGAACAGAAATTTGAAATTTTCCGTCCAATAGTGGCTGGAGATGAATTCATATGTTCATCAACTATCGAGACACATCGGGTTGTAGCTGGAAATGAGATTGTTAGTGTTCGTTCAGATCTTCACTCCGGCGATGAATTAGTCGTTTCGACTTGGTCTACATTGGTGGTCCGAGCATGAGTTTCACAGTAGGTCAAGAATTTGCTCTAAAGAGCGTAAAAGTAAATCGTGCATTACTTCTTCAATATGCGGATGCAAGTGGGGACCATAATCCGATTCATCAGAACGAAGATTTTGCCAAATCTGTTGGACTTCCAGATGTGATTGCCCATGGAATGTTCACCATGGGAGTTGCAGCAACTTACTTAAGTGAGATCGCAGGAAGTGGCTCAGTAATTGAATTTGGCGCAAAATTTATAAAGCCTGTAGTGGTTCCTGCAGACATTGATGTTTTCATAGATATTTCTGGCAAAGTTACAGATGTGGTTGGTGGAATCGCTAAGGTTGAATTGTCTGTTAATTGCAATGATGTAAAAGTTTTAGGAAATGCAAAGGGCGCCATTAAATGGCAGAGAAACTAGCCGAGTACACGACTCTTAAAGTTGGCGGACTTGCAGAGATAGTCCATGCCAAAAGTGAGAAAGAATTAATTGAAGCTCTACTTTCGGCAGGGGATAAGGAAGTATTAATTCTTGGTGGCGGTTCCAATCTACTTATTGGTGATGAACCTTTCACTGGATTGGTAATTCGAGTTGAGACCAAGGGAAATTCTTATGAAATTGATGCCTGCAGCGGTGGGCTTATAACTGTTGCAGCAGGTGAAGATTGGGATACTTTTGTAAATTTCACAATTGAAAAAGGTCTTGCCAACCTTGAATCACTTTCTGGAATTCCCGGAACAGTTGGAGCAGCTCCGATTCAGAACATTGGTGCATATGGTCATGATGTTAGTGAAGTTATTGCTCGAGTGCGTACCTTTGATCGGAAGGCCAAAGAGGTAAAAACTATTATGGCTAGCGAATTAGATTTTGGTTATCGCACCTCTAAATTCAAACGCGAGCCGAATCGATTTGTAATTCTTGATGTCACCTTTCACCTACGTCGAGGTGAAAATTCATTGCCAATTAAATATGAAGAATTAGCGAAGGCTTTAAATGTTGAGATTGGCGGAAGAGTTCCAATAAAAGAGGTGCGTGAAGCAGTTCTGAAATTACGTGATTCAAAGGGAATGCTTATTTCAAGTGGACTTAATTCAGCAGGTTCATTTTTCATGAATCCAGTTATCTCCAAAGAGGATTCAGATTTACTTCCTGCGGATGCGCCACGCTGGCAACAGGAAGATGGTGCTATTAAGACGTCAGCCGCATGGTTAATCGAAAATGCCGGATTTAAAAAAGGTGAGAGCCGTGGATCTGCCGGGATTTCGCCAAAGCACGTTCTTGCACTTGTAAACAATGGTGGGGCAAGTGCAATTGCGATTGTTGAATTAGCAATTGAAATTCGAGAAGCAGTAAAGAAAAAGTTTGGAATTGCTCTTCAACCCGAAGTGCAATTTGAGGGAATTAAGTTTATTTAGCTTCGCTAAGTAAGTTTTTTACGCGAGTCATTCCTTCAACTATATCTTCATCACCTAGTGCATAAGAAAATCTCAGATAACCACTTGGTCCAAAGGCTTCACCTGGTACAGCAGCAACTTCAACTTCATCCAAAATTAAAGTAGCGAGTTCAGCAGAAGTCTGTGGTCGCTTCCCGCGAATCTCTTTACCTAGTACTCCTTTAACTGATGGATAAACATAGAAAGCACCAGTTGGAGTTGGGCACTCAACACCTGGAATCTCATTTAACATTTTTACGATTAATTTACGGCGGCGATCAAAAGCAATACCCATTTCATGTACAGCTTTTAAGTCACCACTTACTGCTGCAATTGCAGCGCGTTGTGAAATGTTAGAAACATTGGAGGATAAGTGCGATTGTAAATTTGTTGCGGCCTTAATTACATCCTTAGGACCAATCATCCAACCCACACGCCAACCGGTCATTGCATAAGTTTTTGCAACGCCATTTAGAATAATGCACTGATCTTTTAGCCCTGGAACTGCCACCGGCATACTCACCGCTTTGGCACCGTCATAAAGAAGGTGTTCATAAATTTCATCTGTAATTACCCAGATTCCATTGGCTAGAGCCCACTCACCAATTTCCTTTACCTGTTCCGGTGAATAAACCGAGCCAGTTGGATTTGAAGGTGAGCAGAATAAAAGTGCCTTTGTCTTAGAAGTTCGAGCCGCTTCAAGTTGTGCAACCGATACTAAATAATTCTGACTTTCATCGGCAAAAACTTCAACAGAGACACCACCAGCAAGTTTGATGCACTCTGGATAAGTGGTCCAATATGGAGACGGAAGAATGACTTCATCACCTTGATCAATTATGGTTGCAAATGCTTGATATACGGCTTGCTTTCCACCATTAGTTACAAGTACTTGATCTGAAGTAATTTCAAAATTTGAATCACGTTTTGTCTTTGCGACAATGGCATCACGCAGTTCTGGCAGACCAGGTGTTGGTGTGTAACGATGATTTGGAGCTTTTCCTGCAGCATCTATCGCAGCTTTAACAATGTAATCTGGAGTTGGAAAATCTGGTTCACCAGCACCGAAACCAATTACAGGGCGACCCGCAGCTTTTAATGCTTTTGCTTTCCCATCAACTGCCAGAGTTGCAGACTCTGCGATCGCGGCAATTCGCCGAGAAATTCTTGGTTTTTCGCTCATACCCATAATCTAGCCGTAATCCTAAGCGTGAAATCTTCCTCAACTTAGCTCAATTTCGCTCAATTTCTCTTACTTAGTGTGACCCCTTAGACTTCACGGTCTAGCACTTGCAAAAGGTGATGATTAGTCGCGCCCGAATGTAAGTGCTCGAAGGGCAGTAGCTCAATTGGCAGAGTTCCGGTCTCCAAAACCGGCGGTTGGGGGTTCAAGTCCCTCCTGCCCTGCAAGAGTGAAGTTAGAGAAGACGAGAAAAGACTAGAAAAGACTAGAAAAGAAAGGTAAGAAGAAGTGGTTGATGAAGTACACGAAGTAACCGAAGAGAAGAAAAATATCTTCGGTCGCATCAACCTGTTCTATCGCCAAGTAATTTCTGAGTTAAAGAAAGTTGTCTGGCCAACTCGCGAACAATTGACTACATACACCGGCGTTGTAATCGTCTTCGTGGCTTTCATTATCGCGGTGGTTTCTATATTTGATGTTGCTTTAACAAAAATAGTTTTCTGGATCTTTGGATAAGGGAGCGAAAATGGTTGATGATTTCGAGGCTGCGCTCGCTGCTGCACCACAAACACCAGAAGTTGAAGAGAGTGCACCAGCCGTAATTGAACCAACAGCTGAAACTTCCGTTGATGTTATTGAAGAAGAGAACGATGAGAATGCTGAATTCCGTCGTGCACTTCGTAATGCCCCTGGCGATTGGTATGTAATTCATTCGTATGCAGGTTTTGAAAAGCGCGTAAAAGCAAATCTTTTAAACCGTATTACCTCTCTTAATATGGAGGATTACATCTATCAGATTGAAGTTCCAGAAGAGGAATTCACTGAGATTAAGAATGGACAACGTAAAGTTGTAAAGCGCCAGGTATTCCCAGGTTATGTATTGGTACGTATGGATCTAACTGATGAATCTTGGTCATGCGTTCGAAACACTCCTGGTGTTACAGGTTTTGTTGGAAATGCGCATCATCCATCACCACTTACTTTGGCT
>CAWULH010000060.1:0-4738 GCA_963923215.1 uncultured bacterium | reverse complement strand
CGTTCTTTTGGTTCTGTAAAAGTTACCGAAATAATTGCAAGAGCAGCCGGAGCAAGTGCGGCACCAAATACACCTTGTAATGCGCGCGCTGCAAATAATTCTCCTTGTGTTGAAGCAACTCCACCGAAAGCAGATGCTGCTGCAAAACCGATTAACGAATAAATTAGAACCTTTTTACGACCCACAAAGTCTCCGACGCGACCACCAAAGAGAAGAAGGGATCCGAAGGCAAGAGTGTATGCAGTAACAACCCATTGCTGGTTTGCATCAGAAATATGAAGTGCAAGCTTTGCGTGAGGAAGGGCAATATTCATAATTGAACTATCAAGAACCAACATAAGTTGGGAGATACCCACAATAAATAAGGTGCGCCAGCGGTCAGGGTCAAGGGCAGTATTTTTTACTTCAGACATTTCTCTCCGATGTTTATTAATAAATTAATTTAGGAATTAGAACAACTAACTATGCCTAATTATTTCAGATTTCCGGCTTCTTTTTTGCCACCTATTCCGAGTAGCGTATGACTCGTGCGAAAAGTACTTGTAACTGGGGCCACAGGATATGTAGGAGGCAGGTTAGTCCGCGTCCTTCTTGAACAAGGTTTTCAGGTCCGAGTGATGGTCCGCGATATTAGAAAACTTGATCAACATACATGGAGTTCTCAAGTCGAGGTATTTGTTGGAAATGTAAATAATTACGAATCAAATTTAAAGGCATTGGAAGGTGTCCATACTGCCTTTTATTTACTCCATGCAATAGATAGCAATACGAATTTCCACAAAACTGAGACAGAGATGGCTAATGCTTTTGGCCGAGCTGCTCATGATGCAAAAATTTCTCAGATTATTTATTTGGGCGGAATTGCAAACGACACCAAGAAAAGTAGACATCTTCAGTCAAGAAGTGACACAGGAAAAGAGTTGGCAAGTCATGGAGTCCCAGTTCTAGAACTTAGGGCCGGAATTATTATCGGATCTGGTTCTGCATCTTTTGAGATGCTCCGCCATCTCACACATCGTCTGCCGATAATGACTACACCAAAGTGGGTAGCAAATAAGACTCAGCCAATTGCTATTCGAGATGTCCTTTATTACCTAACAAGTTGCGCGGCACTTAATCAACCAATTACCGGGATATATGACATTGGTGGTCCAGAAGTTTTAACTTACGAAGAGATGATGCAGAAATTTGCCAAAATTTCAGGATTACGTAAACGGATAATAGTAAAAGTTCCAGTATTAACTCCTTCGTTATCAAGTCTTTGGATTGGTTTTGTGACTCCAGTTCCTACATCACTTGCACGACCATTAGTTGAGTCTTTAATTAGTGAAGTTGTGGTTGATAAAAATAAGAGTATTTCTAAAATAATTCCAGATCCAAATACGGGATTAATAGATATCGAGTCAGCAATAAATCTTGCTTTAGAAAAAGTTTCCCACAACGAGATTGAAACAAGATGGTCCGATGCTTCTTTCAGAATTGCTTCTTGGCAGAAAGCGCAAGGTGATCCCGAGTGGGCTGGTGCTTCAGAATTTAAAGATGTGCGAGTTCGTATGACATCTGCAAGTCGCGATTCTGTTTGGAAATGTATTGAACGAATCGGTGGCGAAAATGGTTGGTATGGATCAGGTTGGCTCTGGTATTTGCGTGGACTTTTAGATCGGTTAGTGGGGGGCGTGGGTTTAAGAAGAGGCCGCAGAGATCCAATTCATTTAAGAATCGGTGACAGCTTAGATTTTTGGCGCGTTGAAGAATATGTGGAGCTAACTAAATTAAAACTCTATGCAGAAATGATTCTCCCAGGTAAGGCTTGGTTGGAATTTAAAATAGATGAAGTTCCTGAAGGCATTAAAGTTACTCAAACAGCAACATTTCAACCCCATGGACTTGGTGGTCAGTTATATTGGCGCATAATTGCACCATTGCATTTTCTACTTTTCCCCCGAATGCTTAAAAATCTCTGCAAAACTGCCGAAACTTTAGAGGCAGATAAAAATGGCATATAAAGAAATAAACTTTCTGAGATTTGCAAATATTTGTGGGGGCTTTAGCTACAGGTACGCTTCAATAAAATAATTTAAATCTGGTGCGGGAGGTGGGACTTGAACCCACACGACCGAAGTCACAGGTTCCTAAGACCTGCGTGTCTGCCATTTCACCACTCCCGCGGTTAGGAGAAGGTTAAAGGTAAACTTCGGAATCTTCCAAAACGAGTGAGATTTAAGGGAAAAACAGGGAATCTATCAATGGCAATCCAAGATGATCTAAGTGTCGCAATCTTGGATATTTTGCGTTCTGCAAATTTAAATTGTGAGATTCCAAATGAATTGACATTAGAACGGCCAAAGAATCGTGAACATGGAGATTTTGCTTCTTCAATTTCACTTGCGTTGGCAAAGCCGAGTGGAAAAAATCCACGAGAAATTGCAGAGTTAATCAAGAAAAATCTCGAAGCTAGAAGTGATATTTCATCAGTTGAAATCGCCGGCCCCGGCTTCATAAATATAACTCTAAATAGCCAGAGCCAGGGAAGTGTTATTTCCGCCATTCTCTCTGCCACAAAAAAATATGGTGAAACCAAAACTTTTCCAGGCACAAAAATAAATTTGGAATTTATAAGTGCAAACCCAACTGGCCCACTTCACCTTGGACATACCAGATGGGCTGCAGTTGGCGATGCCCTAGGTAGAGTACTTTCAGCGGCAGGTGCAGAAGTAACGCGTGAGTTTTATATAAATGATCGCGGTGTTCAGATGGATCTTTTTGGTAAATCAATACAAGCTGCGGCTTTAGGCAAATCGAGGCCAGAAGATGGTTACCACGGTGACTATATAAATGATTTAGCAAAAGAAATTGTCACCAAACATCCAGAAATTTTAAAGTTAGATGATGTGTCACAAGCCGCAGCATTTCGAGATTTTGGGTACGAACTTCAACTAAAAGAGCAACAGGATGTACTTGTTAGATTTGGGACAAGATTTGATGTCTGGTTTAGCGAGAAAAGTCTCTATGAAAATAACTTTTTCTGGCACTGCCAAGATGTATTGAAATCCAAGGGACATGTCTTTGAATTGGATGGCGCTACGTGGCTGCGCACAACTGATTTCGGGGATGATAAAGATCGAGTAATGGTTAAGTCGGATGGCTCGATGGCTTACTTCGCATCAGATTCTGCATACTATATTTCAAAACGTGAACGCGGATTTGAAATAAATATTTATATGTTAGGTGCAGATCATCACGGATATATAGGGCGCCTTAAGGCGCTAGCGGCATGTAATAACGACGATCCAAATTACAACGTTGAGGTATTAATTGGCCAGATGGTAAAGATTATGGAAGGTGGGGAAGAGGTAAAACTCTCCAAACGGGCTGGAACGATTATTACTCTTGAAGAATTGGTAGAAAAAGTTGGAGTGGATGCTGCTCGTTACACATTAATCAGGTATCCAGCAAATACGCCAATGGTGATGGATGTTGATGTATTAAGAAGTAGAACAAATGAAAATCCGGTGTATTACGTTCAATATGCCCATGCCAGAATTTGTGGCGTCCTACGAAATGCATCTGAACTTGGAGTTAACTACGGAATCGCTCATATCAATTCCGATAAGTTAACTCATGAAAGAGAGCGCGAACTAATTGGCCAATTAGGGGAATTTCCTGGAGTTGTTGCGTCCGCCGCTGAACTTCGTGAGCCACATCGAGTAGCAAGATATGTCGAAGAATTGGCAGGGGTGTATCACCGTTTTTATGCAGATTGTCGAGTACTTCCGATTGGTGATGAAAAGCCAAGCGAATTACATAGTGCACGCGCTACCTTATGTCTAGCAACTGCTCAGGTAATTGCTAATGGACTTGAACTACTTGGTGTCTCCGCACCAGAAAAGATGTAACGATGAGATTTGATAAAGAGGTCTTCTCAACAAACTCATCGATAATTAATGGCGAATTAACTATTGCTGGAATTACCGCCCAAACTTTAACCAGAGAATTCGGTTCACCTCTTTTTGTACTTGATGAATCTGATTTTAGGGAGCGTGCAAAGAGTTGGAAGTCGGCATTGTCAAAACACTTTGATGGAAATGCTGGAGAGGTTTATTACGCGGCAAAATCATTTGTATGTATTGAAGTCGCAAAGATGGTTGCTGAATCTGGAATAGGTATAGATGTTTGCTCGGGAGGCGAGTTGGCAGTCGCACTTGCTGCAGATTTTCCGGCGGATCGAATTGAACTTCATGGAAATAATAAGTCCATTGATGAAATTCTAGCTGCTGTAAATGCTGGGGTATCTCGAATAGTTATTGATTCCATGCAAGAAATTGAGCGAGTTCAATCTATTGCTGAAAAAGCAGGGAAGAATCAGCGAGTTTTAATCCGCCTTACTCCTGGAGTGGAAGCTCACACCCATGAAGCCATTTCAACTGCTCACGAAGATGTGAAATTTGGTTTATCAATTTCATCTGGTGCCGCATGGAAAGCAATTGAGGCGATTGAAGCAAGTCAAAATTTAACTCTACAAGGATTTCATTGTCATATTGGTTCGCAAATTTTTAGTACGGAAGGTTATGAGATTGCTATAAGTAGGATTGTGGCACTTCTCTCTAAATTCCGGGATCACTTTAATCGTGAACTTACTGAGTTTGATGTGGGTGGGGGATTTGGAATTGCATACCTACCTGGTGAAAGCACTTTAGATCCAGATTTGGCGATTGGAAAATTAGCATCTGTTATAAAG
>CAWULH010000059.1:0-4741 GCA_963923215.1 uncultured bacterium | reverse complement strand
AAAGGCTTTATTCAGTTAAATTCGAGAGGATTTCGTCAATGCCATCAATATCAGGAAGGAATGGAGCAAGTGCAGGGAGATCCTCAACTGAATTTAATCCAATCTTTTCAAGGAAAAAAGACGTCGTTTTATAAAGAATTGCACCAGTTTCATTCTCAACACCTGATTCTTCAACCAAGCCGCGTGTAACAAGAGTCTTCATTACAGCTTCTACATTTACTCCTCTTATCGCAGAGACTCGAGCGCGGGATACCGGTTGTTTGTAGGCAATAACTGCCAGAGTCTCCAAGGCTGCCTGAGTTAATTTCGCCTGCTGGCCATCGAGGACAAATTTCTCTACCATCGGTGACATATCTGGATGGCTATAGAACCGCCAACCTCCTGCAACTTGGCGAAGTTCAAAACCTCTCTCTTCTCTCTCGTACTGCTCTACTAGATCACCGAGAGCGTTTTTGATCTCTTCAGTAGGCCTTTCAATGATTTGGGCAAGAACGACTTCATTAATAGGCTCATCTACCACCATCAGTATGGCTTCAATTGCACGATTAACTTCTTTATTAGACATTCTCATCTCCATTTGTCTCTACCTCACCTTGAGCTTCCTGTGGAATATCAAATTCATCGCTCACTTCAACGATACCTTCAGCACTTCCTGTCCAAGTAATTTGCAATTCTCCAAGAGCAACAACTTGTTCAAATCTAACAACGCCTTCTCTGTATAACTCAAGAATTCCGAGGAATCTTGCTACAACAACGAGAGTATCTGAAAGACCTGAAATTAAATGGCGGAAAGTTACCCGTCCGCTCTTACGGAGCTCCTCCACCATCTTCGCTGCTTCTTCCGCTACGCTCACCAGAGGTCTATGGATATGTTCGATTCCGATTACCGGAGGCAACTTTGGAGCAAGAACTCGTCCTGCAATCGCTGCGAACCTTGCCGGAGAGACTCCGATAAGTACTTCGGGAAGAAGTTCGGCAAATTTCGGATCAAGGGCTACCAGTCTTGGAAAAGTTTTCTCCTGACGAGTAATCCGATCATTGAAAATTGAAGCAATTTCTTTAAATGCTCGGTACTGGAGAAGTCGGGCAAAAAGTAAATCTCGGGCCTCGAGTAGAGCCAAATCGCTCTCATCTTCAATCTCTCCGGATGGCAGAAGTTTTGCCGCCTTTAAATCCAGGAGTGTCGCCGCAACAACTAGGAATTCTGTTGCCTGATCCAAATCCCAAGCGCTCTCTAGGTTTCTGATATACGAGATGAACTCATCTGTAACTGCACCCAGTGCCACTTCAGTCACATCCATCTTATGTCTCGATATCAATTGGAGAAGAAGATCAAATGGACCTTCAAAATTCTCTAAATGGACGGAGAATCCAGCCTCTTTAGCCTCCATGGCTGGTTCAAAATTTGATTCCGACACGCGCAAAACTTACTTCATGGTTACCGGACTTGGTAATCGCACCGCCGTATAGTCCCGACCATGGCAAAAGGAAATAGAAAGATTTCTAGCTTAAACGCTAAATCGACTTTTAAAGATGAAGAATTAGCCACCACGGCGAGTGTTCTGGGAAGAAAGACATTTGAATTCCCACAAGTGAAAGTACCTACCGAGGGTGGACGTGCAAAAGTTATTTCAATTGTTAATCAGAAAGGTGGCGTTGGAAAAACAACAAGCACCATAAACCTCGGAGCCGCTTTAGCTGAAGCTGGCCGCAGGGTTCTACTGATTGACTTCGATTCACAGGCAAGTATGACAACTGGGCTTGGTATTAAACCAGTTCAACTAAAAGAACAGTACGGTTCGATTTGGTATTTACTAAATGATTCAAATGCAAATGTAAGTGAATATATTTTGAAATCGAATGTTCCGGGACTTGATTTTATTCGAGGCCATAAAGATTTAGCTGCAGCAGATGCTGCCTTTGTTTCTGAAATCGCTAAGGAACATAAGCTTCGTAAAATTTTGGAACCAGTTATGGAAAATTATGACGATATTCTGATTGATTGTTCACCTTCTTTAGGTACTCTCACGATTAATGCATTAACCGCATCAAACGGAGTACTTATCCCCCTGGAATGTGAGTATTTCGCGGTTCTTGGTCTTGGCCTAGTTAGAGAGACGATTGAAAAAGTAAAGGGCAATACAAATCCATCGCTTGAAATTGTTGGCATTCTTGCAACAATGTTCGATCGTAAAACAGCGCATGCCCGGGAAGTATTGGAACTTATAGGTAAAGAATTTCCAAAAGATCTACTCGACACAATAATTTCTCGAAGTATCCGTTTTTCAGAATCAAATGTTAAAGGTGAACCAGTAACTTCTTACGCTAGCTCCTCCCTTGGCGCTAATTCATATCGCCGACTAGCCCGAGAGTTAATTTTTAGAGGAGGCGCAAAGTGAGTCGCAGAGTTTCATTACCAGGAGCGGATGAACTTTTCCGCCAAACCACAACTTTGGCAGCAGTGCCTAATCCTGTGGAACCAGAGAACGAAATAGCAGCACCAGCAGTTTCAACTGCAGCAGCTACAAAACGAGCTGTCCGCCAGACGCAACGTCGACGGGTAAATTCTTTTGATAAAGCACCGAGTGGTCGTGAACGGCATGATGAAAAGATCACGGTCTATCTTTCCCCTGAAGAACTTTATGATTTAGAGCAAGCACGCATTGCACTCCGTGGAGATCTCGGTTTAGCAGTTGACCGAGGTCGAATAGTTCGCGAAGCCGTTGCAATCGTAATTGCGGATCTAGAAAATAAAGGTGATCAGAGCATCATAGCTCGCAGACTTCGCGGAAAATAATTATTTTGCGCGCGGGTGCGCGGAAGCATAACTCTCGCGCAATTTATCTATTGTCACTAATGTATAGATTTGTGTCGTTGTAACACTTGAATGTCCTAAGAGCTCTTGCACAACCCGAATATCTGCTCCGCCATCAAGTAAGTGAGTCGCAAATGAATGCCGAAAAGTATGTGGAGATAACTGTTCTTCAATCTTGGCAGCCTTTGCAACTTCTTGGATAACTTGCCAAACGCTCTGCCTACTTATTCGATTTCCTCGCGTATTTATGAAGAGAAAATTATTTGAATTTTTTTTCAATAATGAAGGCCGGCCCCGCACAAGATAATCCTCAAGGGCTCTAATGGCCGCACCTCCTACTGGAACAACCCGCTCTTTACCGCCTTTACCCAGAATTCTGATTGTTTGAGTGGCAGTTAAATCCTTTAATGATTCAATATTGAGCGAAGTCAATTCACTTATTCTCATCCCTGTCGAATAAAGAAGTTCGAGTATCGCTTGATCCCTCACCTCAATAGCCCTTTCCGCCTTCTCATTTATCGAAAGAATTCTGTTTATATCCGAAATTGGAAGTGCTTTTGGCAATCTTTTCCCAATCTTTGGTGGCGTGAAGGTTGCGATCCTGTTCAGAGTGCCTGATTCTTTTGCAATAAATGCAGCAAAATTTCTTAAAGTTACAATTTCTCTTGCAATTGATGATTCTGCTTTTCCTTTGGACCTTTCAAAGGCCATAAATTTGTTCAGAGATTCCTCATCTAAATTTACTGACCCATTTATTTGGAAGTATCGATCAAGATCAGTTCGATAAGCCGATATTGTGTTCTCGGCAAGACCCTTCTCAATTGATAAATGGGTTAAAAACTGGTCTACTTCTTCGTTCATTTTTAGCGTCGATTTAATGAAGCAGCAATAAGCCCGGAAAAAAGCGGATGTGCTTTATTTGGTCGAGAAAGAAATTCTGGATGGGCTTGGGTCCCAACATAAAATGGATGTTCATTTACTGGTAATTCCACAAATTCAACTAGGTGCCCATCGGGTGAAGTGCCAGAAAAGTGAAGTCCTCCATTTGTAATATCTTCCCGGTACTTATTATTTACTTCATATCGGTGACGATGGCGCTCTTGAATTTGCGTTGCACCATAAAGCTTTTCAACGATACTGCCCTTTGCAAGAGTTGCTGGATAGAGACCAAGACGCATAGTTCCACCCATATCGCCATTACCTGAAACTATATCTGTTTGATCAATCATGGTTGATATAACTGGCTCTTTACATCCAGGTTCGAATTCAGCAGAGTTTGCATATTTTAAGCCAGATAAATTTCTAGCCGCCTCTATGACCATACATTGCAAACCTAAACATAATCCTAGAGTTGGAATTTTATTTTCTCTTGCAAACTTAAGTGCCCCGACTTTCCCTTCAATTCCCCTTACGCCAAATCCACCAGGAACACAAATGCCATCTACGTTGCTTAGTGCATCCTTTGCACCAAGATCAGTTTCGCAACTATCACTTGCCACCCATTTAATATTTACTTTAGTTTCATTAGCAAAACCTCCGGAGCGAAGGGCTTCTGTTACAGAGAGGTATGCATCAGGAAGATCAACATATTTTCCAACTAAACCAATAGTAACCTCATGCTTTGGATTATGGACCCGATTTAAAAGTTCATCCCAATCTCCCCATTTAACTGGTTTATCAGGCATCCCTAAACGCTTGGATACATAAGAATCTAGTCCCTCTGCATGTAGAACTTTTGGAATGTCGTAAATAGACGGTGCATCAACTGCAGCCACCACGGCTTCCACATCAACGTCACACATAGAGGAAATTTTTCGCTTGATATTTTCTGGAATATTTCGATCAGATCTAATCACTATCGCATCAGGTGCAATACCAATTGACCGAAGCGCGGCAACACTGTGTTGAGTTGGTTTAGTCTTTAAT
>CAWULH010000058.1:0-4810 GCA_963923215.1 uncultured bacterium | reverse complement strand
ATCCCAATATCACCATACGTGCGACCCAGAAAAAGAGAATGTCATATCCAGTAACAAGAACTGATGTTGGATAGAACTTATTCATATCATCAGAATCTTCTGGCCAACCAAGAGTTGAAAATGGCCATAAGCCAGATGAGAACCAAGTATCTAAAACGTCTGGATCTTGAACGTAACCTGCTGGTGGTTCTTCACCAGGACCACAGACAACAACTTCATCATTTGGGCCATAGAAAACTGGAATCTGATGGCCCCACCAAAGTTGGCGAGAAATACACCAGTCATGCATATTGTCTACCCAATCAAAATATCTTGGTGCTAACTCTTCTGGTTCAATTTTTATTTCGCCATTACGAACAGCATCGCCAGCAGCTTTTGCTAAAGGTGCAACTTTCACAAACCATTGTTTTGATAAACGTGGTTCTACGGTTGTGTCGCAACGTTGGCAATGTCCAACGGCGTGAACATATGGACGCTTCTCGCCCATGATTCTTCCCTGTGCACGTAACTCTTCAACAACTGCTTTTCGTGCTTCGAAACGATCCATTCCATCGAACTTAGTTCCGGAACCTTCCATAATCCCGTGTTCATTCATAATCACAGGCATATCAATTCCATGACGGGTTGCCATTTCAAAGTCATTTGGATCGTGCGCTCCAGTTACCTTAACCGCACCTGTTCCGAACTCTGGATCAACTAATTCATCAGCAATAATTGGAATCATTCGATTTACAAGTGGCAGGAGAACTTTCTTACCAATTAAATGCTTGTATCTAGGATCATCAGGATGAACCGCAACAGCGCCATCACCCATCATCGTTTCGGCGCGAGTTGTTGCCACTGTTATTGAAACCTCATCATCGCCATATCTAACTTGAACGAACTCACCTGAATCATCGGAGTGCTCTACTTCAATATCGGAAAGAGCAGTTAAGCAACGTGGGCACCAATTAATAATTCGCTCGGCCCGATAAATTAAATCCGCTTCGTATAGTCTTTTAAATATAGTTAAAACCGATTTAGCTAAATCTTCATCCATTGTGAAGCGTTCGCGCGACCAGTCAACCGAATCCCCAAGTCGTTTCATCTGGCCAAGAATTGCTCCGCCGGATTCAGCTTTCCATTTCCAGACTTGCTCAACAAATGCCTCGCGCCCCAAATCATGGCGAGATTTACCTTGCGCGGCCAGTTGTTTCTCAACAACATTCTGCGTAGCAATACCTGCGTGATCCATTCCTGGTAACCAGAGAACTTCAAAACCTTTCATCCGCTTCATGCGAATTAAAATGTCTTGAAGTGTGTGATCGAGTGCGTGACCAATATGAAGAGAGCCAGTTACGTTTGGTGGCGGAATTACTATTGTGAATGGTGGCTTATTTGATTTTGAATCAGCCTTGAAATATCCGGCATCCAGCCACTTTTTATATAACGGAGCTTCGATATCTGCAGGCGAGAATGTCGCCGCTAATTCCTTCTCCGTCATAACGGAGAATTCTAGATTAAGCGCTCTTCTCTTCTGACCCGTCTGTAGGGGCGAGCGTCTTTGTTGAGCGCTTTGGTGCACCTGCAGGGCGGGTAATTAATTGAGGTGCTTCCTCTTTGCGGACTACTTGTGGCGTAATTATCACCTTAGCAATTTCTGGCTTCGATGGAACTTCATACATAACGCCAAGAAGAGTCTCTTCCATAATTGCACGTAATCCACGTGCACCTGTACCGCGCTTTATTGCAAGATCTGCAACTGCTTCAAGTGCTTCCGTTGTAACTTCTAATTCAACGCCATCTAATTCAAATAACTTCTGATACTGCTTCACTAATGCATTCTTTGGTTCAGTAAGAATTTGCATTAATGCAGGGCGATCAAGATTTTCTACCGAAGTTATGATTGGTAGACGCCCAATGAATTCTGGAATCATTCCAAACTTAAGAAGATCTTCTGGCATAACATCACCGAATATATCTTTCTTACTTGCATCCGTTGGTGTTGCAAGAGTTGCATTGAAGCCGACTCCTGCTTTTCCTGCACGGCTTTCGATAATTCTCTCTAATCCAGCAAAGGCACCACCGACAATAAATAAAATATTTGTTGTATCAATTTGTAAGAATTCTTGATGTGGGTGCTTGCGACCACCTTGTGGTGGAACAGATGCGGTTGTTCCTTCTAAAATCTTAAGAAGTGCCTGTTGGACACCTTCGCCAGATACATCTCGAGTAATTGAAGGATTCTCAGCTTTCCGTGCCACCTTATCAATTTCATCGATGTAGATAATTCCAGTTTCAGCTTTCTTCACATCATAATCAGAAGCCTGGATGAGCTTTAGAAGAATATTTTCAACATCTTCACCAACATAACCAGCTTCCGTTAGAGCAGTCGCATCTGCGATAGCAAATGGGACATTAAGCATTCTTGCAAGTGTTTGCGCCAGAAGAGTTTTTCCCGAACCAGTTGGACCCAATACCAAGATATTTGATTTAGCCAATTCGATTGCATCTTCACGTTTTGATTCACCAGACTGCACCCGCTTGTAATGGTTATAAACGGCAACAGATAAAGACTTCTTAGCGCGCTCCTGCCCAATTACATATTGATCTAAGAAATCATATATCTCTTGCGGTTTTGGTAATTCTTGTAAACCAAGTGATGAACTCTCTTGAAGTTCTTCGATAATGATTTCATTACAAAGTTCAATACATTCATCACAAATGTAAACGCCAGGACCTGCGATTAACTTTTTAACTTGCTTCTGAGTCTTGCCGCAGAAGTTACATTTCAGAAGATCGCTAGTCTCACCGATGCGTTGATTCATAAGGAGAAGGCTAGGAGATTCTCATCCCGAGCGGGAGAGTTTCCTAGCCTTATCTTGTTCGCTTATGGCGAATTACTTCTTATTTGCCTTTCGGCTAACCATTACTTGGTCAACAATTCCATATTCAACTGCCTCAGCCGCAGTAAGAATCTTGTCGCGCTCAATGTCTTTAGAGATATCTGATTTACTCTTATTTGAGTGACGTTCCAACATATCTTCAAGAAGTCCGCGCATTCTCAAAATTTCAGCAGCTTGGATTTCAATATCTGAACCTTGTCCGCCACCTTCTGAATATGGTTGGTGAATCAAGATACGTGCATGCTCAAGAGCATAACGTTTTCCTTTTGCACCACCTGCAAGTAGAACTGCAGCAGCTGAGGCTGCCTG
Organism: uncultured bacterium; assembly: GCA_963923215.1. Taxonomy (GTDB): domain Bacteria; phylum Actinomycetota; class Actinomycetes; order Nanopelagicales; family Nanopelagicaceae; genus AAA044-D11. The sequence continues at coordinate 1,616 of CAWULH010000058.1, read as the reverse complement.
TCCTAAACAGATTGTCATTACATCTGGACGGACAAATTGCATGGTGTCATAAATAGCTGTTAAAGCAGTGAAAGAACCACCTGGAGAATTTATGTACATCATGATGTCACGATCTGGATCCATTGACTCAAGAGTTAGTAATTGAGCCATTACATCGTTTGCAACAGTGTCATCAATTGCTTGACCTAAGAAAATAATGCGCTCTTCGAATAGTTTTGTATATGGATCAAGTCGCTTGAAACCATATGAAGTCTTCTCTTCAATAGTCGGAAGAACATAGCGATTATGAATTTCGTTCACGTTATTCATCTCCATTTTCATGCTGTTCCTCCACTTCCAGAAACTTGTCCAGCACTTCGCACAACATGATCTACAAAACCATATTCTTTAGCTTCATCTGCTGTAAACCAACGATCGCGATCTGAATCTGCAGTAATTGTCTCTGCCTTCTGTCCTGTGTGAAATGCAATCAACTCTGCCATCTTCTTCTTAGTAAATGCCATCTGTTCTGCTTGAATCTTGATATCTGATGCAGTTCCACCAATTCCGCCAGAAGGTTGGTGCATCATGATTCGTGCATGTGGAAGTGCGTAACGCTTTCCAGGGGCACCTGCGCAAAGTAGGAACTGACCCATTGATGCAGCAAGTCCCATCGCAACTGTTGCGACGTCATTCTTGATGTATTGCATCGTGTCATAAATAGCCATACCTGCTGAAATAGAACCACCCGGTGAATTTATGTAAAGATAAATATCTTTCTCTGGATCCTCCGCTGCAAGAAGAAGTAACTGCGCAGAAATTGCGTTCGCCATTGAATCTTCAACTACAGAACTGAGGAAGATGATTCGCTCTTTCAACAGACGTTGATAGACGTTATCGCCTAAACCGCCTGGCATTACTTCCGCCATGAATCCTCCTGCTTGCTTTTAACTAGACATGACCTTAACGCTAAACGGTTCTAATTACTTCCCGATTTATGTGAAATTACGCTTAGGGTTGTTCGCCCTGAGAGAAGTTGCCTTATTCGGCTGGTGTTTCGGCTGGAGTTTGCTTAGGAGCTAGATCTTCCAAGTTCACATCTTTGCCGGACTTTGTCTTTACCTTCACGCGGCTAAGTACTTGGGCGAGCGCCTTTGCGCGCGCCACTTCAGCAACCATTGAACTTACTTGTCCTGCGTTCTGAATCTCCTTAACAAATTCCTCTGGAGTCATTCCATATCTTTGTGCCGAGCGAACTAGGTATTCACTTAATTCTGCTTCGCCGACATTTACCTTCTCTTCTGTGACTATTGTGTCGAAGAGAATCTCCTGCGAAAGTGCCTTGGTTGTCTGCTCTATTACTTCTTTGCGATGAGTCTCATCCTCGAGACGTCCTTCTTTCTCAAGGTGACTATGTACCTCATCATCAATAATGTTCTGTGGCAGAGGGATTTCTATCTCTGCAATTAATTTCTCAACTAAAAGATCGCGTGCATGCGCACCTTGTTCTAGGTGCTTAATTTTTAAGAGGCGATCTGTAACGTCCTTCTGCAATTCAGCCAGTGTCTCAAACTCAGATGCGAGTTGGGCAAAGTCATCATTTAATTCTGGAAGATCGCGCTTCTTTACTGATTTAA
>CAWULH010000057.1:0-4866 GCA_963923215.1 uncultured bacterium | reverse complement strand
CCGTTTTTTAATGCGATTTACTGCCCTAGAAGTCCCAAGTTCGGCCGTAATAATTTGAAACATAAATTTCTTATACATCAATATCCTCTCTTTAACTAAAGATTTTCTCGTTACCCTCGATATTTTTAACTATATTCTTTTTTGTATTACACAGTTCTCACTATTGAGGAAAATGTGGATAACTTTTTATCCAAATGCAGTTCTACCCAATGCTAAATAAGAGGGCCAGAGAGCAAATAGGATTGAAATTGGAAGAATTAGAAATACAACTGGAATCATCAAGGCAATTTCCGCTTTCCCTGCAGCCTCAATTAGATCACTCTGATATTCATTTCGAATCTCTTGTACCTGTTTGCCAAGAACATCTGATAGAGATGTGCCACGTTCTAATGCAAGAATTAATGTGTCAGCAAATCGCCGAATTGAACCGGATGATGTTGTATTAGCCAATATTTCAAGAGACTTAGTTAAGCCTTGTCCAGCTTCTACATTCTCGATAACTTTCATAAAGTCATCTGCAAGAACCCCGGAAGATCGCTCTCCTACTCGCTTCATTGCCAGAATCGGGGGCTCGCCTGCGGCAATTAAGACCGCAACTAATTCCACCATCGCTGGAAATTCAGATTCCGCTAATTTTTCTCTTTTAGCTTTTATCCGATCATCGCTTCGTAGTTCCCAATAAATATAAATTAAAGAACTTGTTACAGGAAGGGCGATAGTAAATAAATTTGCTCCACTAACTTTAAGACCAATAATTATAAAACTTGATGAAATGCTTATGACTGTTAATCGGCCCATTTTTTTCTTATCTGAATTCTCCACTTTTACCTTATTTTGAAGTAATTTTGAGAAAAAATATTTATCATCTTTAAATAGTATGTATAACCCTGATATGTAAATCGGTGAGATAAGAATTAGAGCAAGAATAAACATCTTATTTAAACTCGCAATGCCTTTGAAAATATTCGGGGTGGGACCGAAATTCGTCCAACTCGATTCATCCAGAAATAAGCAATTAGAGTTAAAAGCACACCAGTTATCAAAATAGTGACACCTGCGGCATTTGAATAGGCGTCAATAGTTGAACTCTGAGTCGAAAGAACTACAAGTAATAACCATGGAGCAAGTCCTGCTAAAACTGAAGCATTTTTAATCCAACCATGTTTTGCATTAATCTCATTTCGAAGTGCGAGATCACTTCGGATATATGTAGCTAAAGTACGGAGAGTTAATGCGCTATCTCGGCTTCCAGAAGTTCTGGCAAAGTCCAATACCTCAAATACTTGATCTGCAATTGAATCTCGAAATCTTTCTTTAATATTGGATAGAGAACTTGAGTAACTCTTTCCACTCTTTATATCCTTTGCAAACTCATCAAATATCGGTCTTGTTGCAACTGGGCCCCGCTGACCTAGCGCAGCAATTGTATGTGTGAGGGATAACCCTGAATTTAATCCAGAGATTATGTGATCAAGAATTTCAGGCCATAATTTTTGTAAAGTGATACGTTCTCTCTCTGTTTTACGCTGAAGATATATGTGAGGCGCAATAGAAGTAACCAAACCAAATGCAACACCTATTTTAGGTGAACTTGTTAGGAGAATTCCAATAAGAGTGCCACATGTAATTCCAATCAAAATAAATATAACCGATTGAAGTCGAATTCCCTTAATTTTATTCATTTAGATTGTTGATCCTCTAAATTGTTCTGTTTCAGTATCTCTTCAAGGTTAATTAATCCTTTTTTGTAAGAGATTTCTCTTCCAATATTCAATTTGAAGACAGTCTCAATCTCAACATTCTCATTTTCTATTCGCCCATTTACATGGGCAATCTCAATAATTCGGCGTTTACCATCATTTGCTACTGCTACTTGAATTACTAGATCTATAGCATTTGCAACGACGGGAGCTATAAACTTGTAGGAAATATTCTCTCCCGCCAGCAATGGAAGTGTTTGTAGTTTTCTAATTGCATCCCGTGCTGAATTTGCATGAATCGTTCCCATGCCTGGTATGCCTGAATTAAGCGCAATCAACATATCCAATGCTTCTGCTTCTCTTATTTCACCTACAACAATTTGAAAAGGTCGCATGCGAAGTGCCTCTTTAATTAATTTTCGAAGAGTTATCTCCCCTTCGCCCTGTAAATTAGCCGGGCGGGTCTGCATAGCTACGCAATCAGGTAATTTTGGGCGAAGTTCAAATACTTCTTCAATTGTGATTACACGAGTTTTAATATTAAGAGCGCTAACCAATGCATTTAACAAAGTTGTTTTCCCAGCCTGTGTAGCGCCACTTACTAAAATGTTCAAGCCAGAACTTACTGCACTTTTTAAGAATGATTCGATCTCTTCATTCATTACTCCCATATTCGTTAATTCCTGAAGAGATTTACCCCGCATAAGGTGTTTTCTGATATTGATCGCCCAATGTTTTGCAGTTACGTCCGGAATAACTACATGTAATCGACTTCCATCAGGCAATCTTGCGTCAACAAATGGATGAGAGAGGTCAAGTCGCCTTCCGCTCCAGAGTAGCAAGCGCTCAATTAGCGCATGCACATCTTCGGATGTCATATTTATATTTGTAAGTTCGCTGACACCATTGCGTGCTACAAAGATACGTGAAGGTGAATTGATCCAAATCTCCTCAACGGAACCATCAACCATAAAAGGTGATAGCGGACCATAATTCACATCAAAGCGCTGGGCCTCTACATCCACTTCGGAATAATCGTGGAAATTTGATCAAGTATTTCCTCTTTTAAAATTATGTGGAGTAGAAATAAATAGAAATGTACGGAGAGTTACTTAGATTTATGCGGAGTGAAGTAATGACTATCAACTTCACTCAGCCATTCAGTTGGAGAATCATCTCCGATTAACTTGAATGCTAGGACTCTATACAGAGCCCGATCTGCAAATAATCGTTTAAATCTCTCGGTTAATTTTTCCTCCTCTCCTCTCTCTCCTGTAATTAAAATATAAAAACCATCAACAGCCATTCTCGTATAGAAGTCTTGCGCACGTAGATTCCCTTTTATTCTGGTGCTCACTCGCTTTAGTTCTTCTTCAAATTTACGTACTTGTTCTTTTCTTGCCATAGATTCTTTCTTATAAATTTTTGTCGTTGAGATAACTTGAACTGTAATAATAAAAAGTGCTCCGCCATTTCGTTTCCGCACCGCCATTGCCCTTAGTAAATGTCTGTAGAAGTTAATCTGCGCCTCTGCGCCGGTTAGCAAATCAGTTCGATTGTCGTGATCAAATTTAACTGAATCTAATATAGACATTTTGAGTACTTCACTTCATTAATCCTAGGTTTGTAAAGTAAGTTCAATTCGAAAACAAGTGAAGTTTCTCCCCGGTCTACCTTTGGTTATGAAACGGTCAATTGCGGTAAAGTCCGAATGTGAGTTATGAGAGCGCCAGAAAATTAGCAGTTTGGCTATTGCGCCTTGAGTCTGCAATTCTTGCCGCAATACTTATTTACTTAGTAATTGCTTCAATGACTTCGACTGTTTCGACCTGGTCTGCATTAATTGGCGAAATGGTATTTGCAGCACTTGGATCAGTTGGTATGTATTTTGCATCAACCAGTTATGTCAAAGAGAAATCTTTCGGAAGATCGCCAGCAGTTCTTGCGAACTTAATTGCACTTGGCATTTCCTACTTCATGATTACTGGCAACTTTTACTTGGTTGGTATCCCGCTGGCGCTTCTGTCGGTGGTAACTATTTATTCTGCGATAAAGGGTTATAAAGAAAATTAGTTAATCCTCAAATCGTGAGCAGAATTGCTTAGGTTCTAGGTCACAGATTTACCCCAGGTTGCCTTGTCACGTCGAATATTCCTAAGTTTTCAAGTAATTTAGACCCCAGACCTCGCAACGATTAGAATTCAATCTATTCAGAGCTGATCAGAGACGATTTAGGAGAGTCAAGGGTGTCCAACTTCGCGGATAATTTTGGAGCGAATGAGTGGCTCGTTGATGAAATGTATGAGAAGTTCAAAGCTGATCCAAATTCTGTAGATAAAACTTGGTGGGAATTCTTCAAAGATTATTCGCCGCAAACTCCAGCAGGAAAACCTTTGAATACAAATTCAAATGGACTTGGAACACTTGCGAGCGCACCTAAAGGTGGAAATCCACCAGCACCTAAAAATTCAACTGCATCACAATCTCCACTTTCTAAAGAAGTTCCGGTCGCGCCAACTCAGGTAACTTCATCCGCGGAACCGAAACCAGTTGCAGCAACTCCAGCTGTAAATCCGAGCGCACCGAGAATTTCATCGACAGCAACTCCCGCTGATCCGGTAGTTAAACCAATCCCAACATTGGTTTCTCCAGGCGCCGCAACAACAGAGCCAATCAGGGGCGTTGCTGCCAGAGTGGTGCAATCAATGGAAGCATCACTGGAAGTTCCAACTGCGACTTCAGTCCGAGCAATTCCAGCAAAGTTAATGATTGATAATCGAACTGTCATAAATAATCATCTAAAGCGCGGTCGTGGAGGAAAAGTATCTTTTACTCACATAATCGGATACGCAATGATCAAGGCAATCCGCGCAATGCCAGAGATGAATAACTTCTTCACTGAAGTGGATGGAAAGCCAACTCTTGGGAAACCTGAACATATTAATTTAGGTATAGCGATTGATCTAGCAAAGGCTGATGGATCAAGGCAGTTACTAGTTCCATCTATTAAGGGTTGTGAAGAATTAGATTTCGCCCAATTCTGGGCTTCATATGAAGAAACAGTACGTAAGGCTCGAAGTGGGACTTTAACTGTTGAAGATTTTGCTGGAACGACTCTCTCTCTAACTAATCCAGGAACAATAGGAACAGTCCACTCTGTTCCGCG
>CAWULH010000056.1:0-4878 GCA_963923215.1 uncultured bacterium | reverse complement strand
TTCCATGGAACTGCCGGCAATTCCTTCGGTGCATTTATTCCAAAGGGCATAACACTCAGACTTTATGGAGATGCCAATGATTATGTTGGAAAAGGATTATCAGGCGGTCGTGTGATTGTTAGACCAGATGAGAAGGCTGCATTTAAATCCCAAGATAACATAATTGCAGGAAATGTAATTGGCTATGGAGCCACCTCAGGCCAAATCATGATCCGCGGAATTGTGGGTGAACGTTTCTGCGTCCGTAATTCAGGTGCAACAGCAATCGTTGAGGGAGTAGGCGATCATGGATGCGAATATATGACTGGTGGAACCGTTCTAGTTCTCGGCAAAACTGGAAGAAACTTTGCTGCTGGAATGTCAGGTGGTCGGGCATTTGTGCTCGATTTAAATCCAAGATTAGTTAATGCGGAATTGGTAGATGTGCTCCAACTACCAGGTGATCAAGAAGAAAATGTAAAAAATCTAATATCTGCATTTGTAACTGAAACTGGATCTGAAATTGGCAGTGAATTGCTTAAGGACTGGAGTAGTGCCAAAAAGCGAATCTCTCTAATCATGCCTCGTGACTATGCAAAAGTTCTGACTGCCATAGAAAGAGCCGAGCGTGAGGGACTACCAGTCGAAAAGGTAATTATGGAGGTCGTAAATGGGTAATCCAAAGGGTTTTATAACTACACCAAGAGAGACTCCTAAAAGAAGACCCGTAGATGTAAGAATCTTGGATTGGAAAGAAGTTTACGAAGAGCAACCAATTGAGAATTTACGTGAGCAAGCCGGACGGTGCATGGATTGTGGAATTCCGTTCTGTCATTCTGGTTGTCCACTTGGAAATTTAATACCTGAATGGAACGATCTTATGTATCGCGGCGAGAAATCAACTGCGATTGATCGATTGCATGCTACAAACAATTTTCCAGAATTTACGGGACGACTATGTCCGGCTCCATGCGAAACTGCTTGTGTTGTCGGAATCAATCGTGATCCCGTAACCATCAAGCAGGTTGAGTTACGTACTATTGAAGATGCATTTAAAGATGGTCGAGTAACTCCACAATCTCCCGATCGAATTACGGGTAAAACTGTTGCAGTTATTGGCTCTGGTCCGGCTGGATTAGCAGCCGCTCAACAGTTAACTCGAGCGGGTCATACTGTTGTTGTTTATGAGCGTGCTGAAAAAGTTGGCGGATTGCTCCGTTATGGCATTCCAGAATTTAAAATGGAGAAATATATTTTAGATCGCCGAATAAATCAGATGGAGAGTGAAGGTACTCGCTTCCGCGCTGGTGTTAATGTTGGAATTGATATCACCGGTGCAGAACTTAAGAAGAAGTTTGATGCAGTAATTCTTGCCGTTGGTGCAACAAAATGGCGTGACCTTGATATTCCTGGTCGAGAGAATAAAGGTATCTATCAGGCTATGGAGTATCTACCATGGGGAAATAAACAAGGTCTTGGATTACTTGATGGTAATCCACCAATAAATGCGTCGGGCAAGAATGTTGTAATTCTTGGTGGTGGAGATACTGGTGCCGATTGCCTTGGAACTGCAATTCGCCAAGGAGCAACTTCTGTTACTCAACTTGAAATCATGCCACGTCCAACCGAAGAGCGACCTTCCGGACAACCTTGGCCAACTTACCCAATGATTTACAGAGTAAGTAGCGCACATGAAGAGTTAGATAATCGTATTTTTTCTGTCTCAACAGAGAGTTTTGTTGGCGACGGAAATGGAAATTTAAGAGCAATTAAAATTGTTGAGACTAAGTTTGTTAATGGAAAATTTGAAAAGGTTCCAGGAACTGAACGCGAATTACCGGCTGACCTGGTTTTCCTTGCAATGGGATTTACCGGTCCTGAAAAATCAGATCTAATTGCACAACTTGAAGTCGAGTTGGATGATCGTGGGAACATTAAGAGAAACTCTGATTTTGAAAGTACAGAGAAGGGAATATTTATCGCTGGTGATGCTGGACGAGGACAATCCCTTATTGTCTGGGCTATTGCCGAAGGTCGTAGCGTTGCAGCGGCCGTTGATAAGTATTTAATGGGAGATAGCGCACTTCCGGCTCCAATTGAACCGACAACTAGACCGCTAACTGTCTGATGAATAGCTTGAAGAGATAGGCTTTAAACCACTATGCGTAGAGCAAAAATAGTTTGCACAATGGGCCCGGCAGTTGAGTCTCCAGAAAATGTTGAGAAAATTATTGCTGCGGGGATGAATGTTGCACGTTTAAATCTTTCACATGGAAGTTATGAGGAGCATCAGGCCCGTTTGGACCGGGTACGTGCTGCAGCAGTTAAGGCTGGAACGGCAGTTGCAATCCTTGTCGATTTACAAGGTCCTAAAATTCGGCTTGCCCGTTTTGAAAATGGACCCCACGAGTTGGCACGGGGAGATATCTTTACAATTACTACCGACGAAGTACCAGGAACAAAAGAGCGCGTAGGTACTACGTATAAGGGACTACCAGGGGATTGCAAACCGGGTGATCGAATTCTTATAGATGACGGCAAAGTGGCTGTTGAAGTTGTTGAGGTAAAGGGAAATGACGTAATTACCAGGTGCGTGGAACCCGGTGCTGTTAGCAATAATAAAGGCATCAACTTACCTGGAGTTGCTGTCTCGGTTCCAGCTTTATCAGAAAAAGATCAAGATGATCTCCGTTGGGGATTAAGAGCTGGTGCTGATTTCATTGCACTCTCATTTGTACGTGATGCTAAAGATATTGAAGACGTCCATCGAATTATGGATGCAGAAGGTATCCGATTACCAGTAATTGCAAAGATAGAGAAACCTCAAGCCGTAGCCAATCTAGTTGAAATTGTTGAAACATTTGATGGAATCATGGTTGCCAGAGGCGATCTCGGCGTGGAAATGCCAATTGAAGAGGTGCCGTTGGTACAGAAGCGATGTATTGAATTGGCTCGGGCTAATGCAAAACCGGTAATTGTCGCAACTCAAATGCTCGATTCAATGATTACAAATTCACGCCCAACCCGAGCCGAATCAACGGACTGTGCAAATGCCGTTCTAGATGGAGCAGATGCTTTGATGTTATCGGGGGAGACAAGTGTTGGTGCTTTTGCTATAGAAGCAGTTCAAACAATGGCACGAATTATTGAAAGAACTGAAGAAGAATTATTAGATCGTATTCCACCACTTCGGACAGCACCTAAATCTAAAGGTGGAGCTATTACCCGAGCTGCATCTGAAGTCGGACATATTGTTGAAGCAAAGTTATTAATTACTTTTACTCAGAGCGGTGATTCTGCGCGACGTATGTCCAGATTGCGTTCTGAAATTCCTATGATTGCAATTACTCCGGAGCACCATGTCTTTAATCAATTGGCACTCTCTTGGGGAGTCCAACCTATGATTTCGGAGTTAGTTTCAACAACTGATGAAATGGTCAGACAAGCAGATAAAATTGTTCTAAAACATAACTTGGCCGAAAAGGGCAATTTAGTTGTAATTGTTGCAGGCTCTCCTCCGGGGATTCCTGGTTCCATCAATGCAATGCGTGTACATAAAGTGGGCGATGCAGTTGATGGAGTGGTCGCGGCATACCGAAAATAAAATATAATTGCGCTCCGTCTTATGGGCGGAAATGCCTCGGTACTCCAACGGTAGAGAGGGCGGACTCAAAATCCGCATAGTGTCGGTTCAAATCCGACTCGAGGCACATGTCGAAGAAGAGAATTCTGGTTGCAGAAGATGAGACTTTAATCCGTCTTGACTTAGTTGAGATGTTAACGGATGCTGGGTACGAAGTAATTGCAGAAGCAACAAATGGTGTTGAGGCAACCTCACTGGCGCAACTTCATAAACCTGATCTAGCAATTCTTGATGTAAAAATGCCAGAACTGGATGGAATTTCGGCTGCCGAAAAAATAATTGAGATTGCACCCGTATTAATGCTGACAGCATTTAGTCAGAAGGAATTGGTAGATCGAGCAAGAGACGCTGGCGTTATGGCTTATGTTGTAAAACCTTTCACAATTGGTGACCTGACTCCTGCTATTGAAATTGCAATTTCTCGTCACTCGCAGATGAAGGCTCTAAAAGAAGAGGTAACAGATCTACATGATCGTTTGGAGACTCGTAAATTAATTGATCGAGCAAAAGGTATTTTGATGCAGGCTTTAAATCTTTCGGAGCCAGAAGCTTTTTCCTGGATACAGCGGGCGGCAATGGATAGAAGAATCAGCATGAAGGCAGTGGCCCAGGCAGTCATTTCACCGGACTCAGTTCCAGATAAATAGACGGACGGATTTCCAGCTCCGGGCACCATTCTGCCCTTTTCAATATAACAATCGGGTAAAAGATTTGCCGATTTGCCCCAATTTATTGAGTTCACCCCTTGCTCGCGTATAGCCTTACGCCCTCCCTATCCCGGGATGTATAGGACCCCTGCTAATACAGAGGGATTAAATGAAAGGCATAAATGAAGAAGACAGCAAAGGGTGCTATCGCAGCCGTTGGTGCACTTGCACTTGTAACAAGTGCTTTTGTTACATCATCAGCTAGCGCAGCACAAGAAATTACTCTTGCGTTCCAAGGTCCACTTACTGGATCAGATGCGCAAACTGGTCAAGATGAAATCTTGGGTGCAAAAGCTGCTATCCAAATTTTCAATGATTCACAGAAGAAGTACAAGGTAAAGCTTGTTCCTGTTGATGACCAAGGTGAAGGTGCAGTAGCTGGAACAGTTGCTCCAGGTGTTGCTGCAAATAAGAAGATCATCGGCGTTGTTGGACCTGCATATTCAGGTGCTTCAATTGCTTCATTCCCTTCATACAAGAAGGGCAAGTTGACTATGGTTTCACCATCAGCAACTCGTCCAACTCTTACAGATGCAAACTCACCAGATA
>CAWULH010000055.1:0-4929 GCA_963923215.1 uncultured bacterium | reverse complement strand
GGTATTCGCATCATTTTTGGTTCTGAAATTCCAGTTCCGAGTGTTGGCGATACTCAAAGTAAAATTAAATTAATGAATCAAGAGATCGCCAATCGATTTGGTAGGGAATTGCGCAAAGACCCTGTGGATTGGCATATGCTCCAACGGATTTGGCCAGATCTCTCATGAAATTAAAAATCGGAATTGTCTGCCCCTATGGTTGGGATACCCCGGGTGGTGTCCAAATCCACATTAAAGAATTATCAGATTGGTTGATTAGAAATGGCCATGAAGTTTCTGTTTTAGCGCCCGTTACCGACGAAAAAAATAATGTCGATGATTTTGTAGTTTCTGCAGGCAGGCCAGTTCCGATTAGATTCAATGGATCTGTCGCAAGAGTACTTTTTGGACCACTTGCATCGTCAAGAGTTAAACAATGGATTGAAAACGGAAAATTTGATCTAATACATATACATGAACCAGCAATTCCATCAATTGGACTCTTAGCTGGATGGGCTGCAGAGGGTCCTATTGTCGCAACGTTTCACGCTTCCACCAATAAATTACGGGCATTTAATGCAATAGCTACTGCACTCGATCCTTTAATTGAAAGAATATCGGGAAAAATCGCAGTTTCAGAAATCGCGCGGGAGACTTTGAAAGAGCGTTTTAATACCGAGGCAGTGGTAATTCCAAATGGAATTCATATTGAAAAATTCCAAATGGCACAGAAGAAACGAGAATGGAGTGGACAGTTCAATATTGGTTTTCTCGGCCGTTTTAATGAAAAACGTAAAGGTCTCGACACTTTAGTTGCTGCTCTTCCATCCGTAATAGCAAAATATCCGGAAGTTAAATTAATAGTTGCCGGTCCTGGAGATATCGACTCAGCAAAAAAGGATATCCCGGAAAACCTTCACCGCTATATTGAATTTATTGGCCCACTTTCTGAGGAAGATAAGGTTTCATTCTTTAAATCAATATCAATTTATGTAGCACCAAATACAGGCGGGGAATCATTTGGAATTATTCTGGGAGAGGCAATGGCCTGTCACACTCCTATTATTGCGAGCAATCTTCCGGCGTTTGTTGCCCTTTTAGAAAATGGTAAGTATGGAATGCTTTTTAATTCAGAGAATTCGATTGAATTGGCAGAATCTATTAATGATTTACTTGGAAATGTTGAGCGACAAGCGCTACTTGGGACTGCTGGGTTTGAGAAAGCCAAAGAATTAGATTGGGAGAATGTCGCCAATGCAATTTTCGGAGTGTATGAACTGGCATTATCTGCCGGCAGGGGTGTGTCGCTCTCATCTGAAAAACGAATTTGGAATCGATTAAGGTTTAATGACAATGATTAAAACAGTTCTATTCCTTGCGTTCTTAATTCTATTACTTGCATGGTATCTCTCCTTCTTGGCGGGGCGCCTTGATCGATTGCACCATCGAGTTGAAACTTCATGGGAGCATCTAGATGCGCTGCTACAGCGTCGAGCAGCTATTGCACTCGAGATTTCACATTCAGAAGAAATTGATCCCGCCACCGGAATGTTATTAATGGCAGCCGCGTACCAAGCTCGAGAAGCAAATATCATCGAGAGAAATGAGGCAGAAACGTCGCTATCTGAAACTTTGCGACTGCTTTCAAAAGAAGCGAAGAACGAGATCGGTGGGACTCTGCTTGGCGAGTTAGAGAGAGTCACAGAAAAAATTGCTTTAGCTGTCACAATTCACTTGGAAGCAGTAAATAGTGCGAGGGCTCTGAGATCTAAAATTATTTTTAGAATTTTCCGATTAGCAGGTCACGCACCACTTCCAGTCAGGTACTCATTTGAAGACGACATTATTTAAAACTTTAGGGGCCTGCTCTTTACTATTATTGGTGACGGGATGTTCAAATTCAATCCCACTCATTTCAGCACCTCCAGACAAAAATGTACTTACTGGAGTTCCAGGAAAAAATGGGGAAGTGCTTGCCGTAAAGATTGACGATACTTTGCCAGCCCATCCTCAAATTGGAATTGGGGATGCCGACGTAATTTATATTGAGCAGGTTGAAGGCGGATTGACCCGTTTGGCAACAATCTTTTCTTCTAAATATCCGGAATTGATTGGCCCAGTGCGATCGGCACGAATTAGTGATTTAGATATTCTGGCTCAATACGGAAAAGTTGCCTTTGCTTACAGTGGGGCCCAGACCAAGTTTCGTCCAAAAATTCACGACGCCAACTTATTTGATCTCGGGGCCGAAAGAGAACCCGCTTCAATTTACTCTCGAGATCCAAACCGGACAGAACCTACAAATTTGATTCTTCATGCACCTGCATTATTAGAAAAAGCAGCAAGCGAAGGAAAGATTATTGAGAAAGTTAAGCCAGTTGGATGGGAATTCGGCGATATGCCATCAGGCGGTGAATTAATTACTTCTGCAACAGTTCGTTGGCCCGCTTCGCGCTATACATTTAATTGGTCAACATCTGAAAAGAGATGGTTGATTGATTATTTAGATAAACCAGATCTAGATGCAAATGGTCTGCAATTAGGGTCAAATACAATTCTAATTCAATTAGTTTCGATAACTGATTCTGAATATCACGATCGTCATGGTGGTGTAACGCCATATAGCAATACGGTCGGAGTTGGCTTTGGGTACTTACTGCGAGATGGAAAGGCCTACAAGATAAATTGGAAGCGAGATTCAGCTGAAAGCGGAACAACATTCTCAACAGAATCAGGAGCTTCTGCAAAATTTGCACCTGGCCAGATCTGGGTGGCGTTAACTGATAAGGAGCCTACTTTCGTTAAGCCAAACCCCGTGGAATCAAGCCCAACTAAAAGTAAGTAGAATAAGCCTCCTGAATTTGCTCTAAGGAGAGATGATGTCACAAACGCAACATAATGAAGTAGGTACTGCACGCGTAAAGCGCGGAATGGCAGAGATGCTCAAAGGTGGCGTCATTATGGATGTTGTCGATGTTGAGCAAGCAAAAATTGCAGAAGATGCTGGTGCAGTTGCCGTTATGGCACTTGAGCGAGTGCCTGCAGATATCCGCGCCCAAGGTGGCGTTGCGCGTGCATCAGATCCTGACATGATTGCAAAGATCCAAGCAGCAGTTTCAATTCCAGTAATGGCCAAGGCAAGAATTGGACACTTTGTAGAGGCGCAAGTTTTACAGAGCCTTGGTGTTGATTATGTTGATGAATCTGAAGTCTTAACTCCAGCCGATTATGAACATCATATTGATAAGTGGAATTTCACAGTTCCATTTGTTTGCGGTGCGACAAATCTTGGAGAGGCCCTGCGCCGAATAAACGAAGGTGCCGCAATGATTCGCTCAAAAGGTGAAGCGGGCACAGGCGATGTTTCAAATGCGACAACACATATGCGTAAAATTTCAGGCGAAATCCGCGCTCTTACTTCCATGCGTGAAGATGAACTTTATGTTGCAGCCAAGAATCTCCAAGCACCATTTGCGTTGGTAAAAGAGATTGCAGCAACTGGAAAACTTCCAGTGGTTCTTTTTACTGCAGGTGGCATTGCAACTCCAGCCGATGCAGCGATGATGATGCAACTAGGTGCTGATGGCGTTTTCGTTGGATCTGGAATTTTTAAGTCTGGAGACCCTGCAAAGCGCGCTGCCGCAATGGTTAAAGCGACAACTTATTACACAGATCCAAAAGTTATTGCTGATGTATCTCGTGGACTTGGCGATGCGATGGTAGGTATTAATGTTGCAGATATTCCAGTTCCACATCGATTGGCCGAACGAGGCTGGTAAAGATGAACGTTGGAGTTTTAGCACTCCAAGGTGATTTTCGAGAACATCTCGCTGCACTTGCCGAGTGTGGTGTTAATGCAACCCCCGTCAAAACTGCCGAAGAAATTAAATCAATTGATGCCCTTGTTATTCCCGGCGGAGAGTCGACGACAATCTCGAAACTTGCAAAATCATTTGATCTTTTTGATTTAATTAAATCTCGAATAGCATCAGGACTACCAACTTATGGTTCCTGCGCAGGAATGATTATGGTGGCTAAAAGCATTAAGGACCCCGCATCAGGTCAAGAAACTTTTGGCGGAATTAATATTGAAGTCGAGCGAAATGCATTTGGCCGACAGGTCGATTCCTTTGAAGAGGATTTAGAGTTTAAGGGCTTAACTGGACCTAAATTTCGTGCGGTCTTTATCCGAGCTCCTTGGGTAGCTAAGTTAGGTGAAGGAGTAGAAGTCCTTTCGGAAATTGATGGGCATGCCGTAGCAGTGCGTCAAGGAAAGGTACTCGCCACTTCATTTCACCCAGAATTAACTAGCGATAATAGAATTCATCGATATTTCATCGAAGAAATGTGTAATAAGTAGAATATTCCACAGTTAGATTTTTAAGGGGGTTGGATCGTGTCAGGCCATTCCAAATGGGCAACGACCAAACATAAGAAGGCAATTATTGATTCGCGCCGGGCAAAAGCTTTTGCAAAATTTATAAAAGCAATCGAAGTTGCCGCCCGGACGGGTGGACCAGATCTAGATGGAAATCCAACTCTCTATGAAGCGGTTGCAAAAGCAAAGAAAAGTTCAGTTCCTTCTGACAATATTGAAAGAGCCATTAAGCGTGGCGGTGGACTTGAAACTGGTGGCGCGAATTGGGAGACCATCATGTACGAGGGCTATGGTCCAAATGGCGTTGCACTTTTAATCGAATGTTTATCAGATAACCGAAATCGAGCCGCATCTGAAGTACGTGTTGCAGTTACACGTAATGGAGGGAATATGGCAGATCCTGGTTCAGTTTCTTACATGTTTAACCGCAAAGGCGTAGTTTTAGTCCCAAAGAAAAATGGAATTACCGAAGATAAAATCTTGGAAGTTGTTCTTGATGCCGGTGCTGAAGAAGTAAATGACCTTGGTGAAACATTCGAAGTTGTTTCAGACCCATCGGATTTGAATGCGGT
>CAWULH010000054.1:0-4966 GCA_963923215.1 uncultured bacterium | reverse complement strand
ATGGGTTAAGAATTTGCGGAATAGTTTCTCTGGTTCAAGATGTTCGGCCACAGTAGTTAATGGAATTCCAGTTGCGCAGAAATAGGCACCTGCGTGATCCCAATTGCCCGCATGTGGAAGTGAGACTATTACGCCGCGACCATTTGCTATGGGATTTCTAAGAAGTTCCTCACCTTCGCAAGTCACAGTATTGATAATTCGCTCTATACTCCAAATCGGAAATCGAAATGTATCGATCCAATATCGCAAATAGGATCGCATTCCAGCTTTCACCATATCTTCTGGAGCAGGTTTATCTAGAACTCTTGAGTAATTCTTTCTTAGTCTTTGGACGCCTTTTCCATTTTTCTTATAGGAATAATCTGCAATAAATCTTCCCAATCGATATGCAAATTTTTCTGGTAATACTCTTAGTAATTTCCAGGCAAATGCATACCCAAAATAAATTAACTGTTTTTTCATTGCGCTGATTTTTTTACCAATATAAATCGTTGGTAAACAGTGAATATTGAGGCAATCATTAATATCCACATACCAATAGCTAATGCATAAGGTAATCCCAAGCCTGCTAATCCCATTGCTACCAAAGTTATTATGAGGCGCTCTGTGCGTTCGGCAAATCCCCCATTGCATTCAAGTCCAAGACTTTCTGCACGTGCTTTTATATATGAAATTAAAAATCCAGAGATAATATTTATGAGAATAACTACTTCAAGAGAATTATCATTTTTATGTAAGTACCAGACCAGAGCACCCAGCAAAGCGCCATCTGAAACTCGATCTAAAGTTGAGTCCAGAAGAGCTCCCCAATTATTAGCACCTTTAGGGGAAAGTCGGGCCATTGTTCCGTCTAAAGTGTCAAAGAGGACAAACGCTGTAAGTGTTAAGCAGGCAGCAAAAAGGTGTCCTGTGGGAATTAGGACAACTGATGCAACTACTGATGCGAATGTACCTATAACTGTTATCCAATTTGCCGAAATCCCAATTTTTAGAAGTCCACGACATAAGGGCGTAATTAACTTGGTGAATGGAGCGCGTAATGAACTCTGTAACATCGTGGCTCATCGTAGGCTTTCTATATGTCCAGCTCAATTCCTACGCTCACCCAAGGACTTAAGGTCGCTTTCATCGGGAACGATTATGAGAAAATCGCATCTGATTTTAATTTGATTTCATCAAATTTAGTAGATTCAGATGCAGCGATATTTATTGTAAGTGCTAATTTAGGAATTAGTGACTTAGATAAAAATTTATGGAATCAGGCTCGCGACCTTTATATTCCTTCAATAATTTTAATTACTGATTTTGAATCGGGCGATATTGATTTTGACGATATGGCATTAATCGCTGGAAGAATTCTTGATCCACTTGTTACTCCGTATCTGGTCCTCCATAGCGATGATGGTAAACCTATAGCGTTAATAGAACTTGAAACTCTTAAACTATTTGATTACTCATCTGGAAAACGTGAAATAAAACCGAGCGAGCCGGAGCACCAAGAATTGGTTATAGAGTTTGCTGCGGAGTTTAGGGAGCGAGTAGAAGAATTTGGCCCAAATGGATTTCATGATGCTCTTCTTTTTCCTGCAATTCCTTATATCTCCAAATTACAAATGGGAAAGATTGAGACTTTGGAATATTTAGCGCAATTACCAACCCGCAGCTAAGGCTGCTCTTGTCTCCTGAAGTAATTGCGGAAGAACTTTTGTCTTTCCAATAATTGGCATGAAATTAGCATCCCCGGACCACCTTGGGACTATGTGCTGATGGATATGTCCTGCGACTCCGGCACCAGACACATCACCCTGATTCATTCCGAGATTAAACCCTGCAGCATTCCCTACCTTTCGGAGAGTTTTCATTGCATGTGAAGTTAATTCTGAAATTTCATTTCTTTCAGAAATTGTTAGATCAGTGAAGTCGGCAACATGTCGATTCGCACAAATTAATAAATGACCTGCGTTATAGGGATAGAGATTCATAACTACGTATGCTTCTTTGCCGCGATAAACAATTAATCCTTCTTCATCATTCATAGATGGAATCTTGCAGAATGGACATTCAATTGAATTTCCCGGCAGCGGTCGGTTTTCTCCAGTTAGATACTGCATTCGATGCGGGGCCCAAAGCCTCTGCCATCCATCAGGCATTCCCGCTCCGCCACTAATTTGCTCAGACATTTATTAAACCTGGGTGCGATTCTTTATTGCATTTAAAACTTCAGCGATTGCTTCTGCAACTGCGATGCCATTTTTCTGTTCACCATTTCTATATCTGAATGAAACAGCACCATTCTTCTGATCTTCTTCACCAACAATCATCATGTAAGGAAGTTTTTCCATTTGCGCATTTCTAATCTTTTTCTGCATACGGTCATCTGACTTATCGATGTCGACGCGGATACCCTCTTTGCGCATTTTTGAGGCTACTTCATCAAGATATGGAATAAAGTTTTCGGCAACCGGAATTCCACGTACCTGAATTGGTGCCAACCATGGAGGGAAAGCGCCGGCGTAATGTTCAGTTAAAACTCCAAAGAATCTCTCGATTGAACCAAAGAGAGCACGGTGAATCATTACTGGCTCTTCTTTATTGCCAGTTGAAGATTGGTACTCAATTTCAAATCTTCCCGGTGTCTGGAAATCGACTTGAATTGTGGACATCTGCCAGGTGCGACCAATTGCATCTTTTGCTTGAACTGAAATCTTCGGTCCATAGAAAGCTGCACCCTCTGGATCTAAAACTAACTCTAAATTCTGCTTCTCTGCGGCCAGGCGTAGTGCATTTGTTGCCGCTTCCCAATCGGCATCTGATCCAACTGACTTTGCAGGATTTCTAGTGGATAGTTCGAGATAGAAATCAGTTAAGCCATAATCGCGTAATAGATTTAAGACGAATGTAAGAAGTGAGTCGAGCTCACCAGGCATCTGCTCTTTTGTGCAATATATATGGGCATCATCTTGAGTAAAGCCCCGTGCTCGGGTTAATCCATGAACTACGCCAGATTTTTCATAACGGTAGACAGTTCCAAATTCAAATAAACGTAATGGAAGTTCGCGGTATGACCTTGATCTTGAACGGTATATCAAAGTGTGGAAAGGACAGTTCATTGGTTTCATGTAGTACTTCTGTCCAGCACGCTTTACTGTTCCATCGGCATGAAACTCTTCATCCATAATCATTGGTGGATACATACCTTCGGCATACCACTGAAGGTGACCTGAAGTTTCAAATAGCGCAGCTTTGGTTAAATGTGGTGAATAAACGAACTCATACCCTTCTTCAGAATGGCGTCGGCGAGAATAATCTTCCATCGCCTGCCGGATAATTCCGCCCTTCGGATGAAACACTGCAAGTCCAGAACCAATTTCTTCTGGGAATGAAAATAAATCTAATTCATTTCCGAGACGACGGTGATCCCGTTTCTCCGCTTCAGCCAACATTTCAAGATATTGATCTAACTTCTCCTGAGATGGCCAAGCAGTTCCATAAATTCTCTGAAGCATTGGATTCTTCTCAGAACCACGCCAATAAGCCGCTGCGGTTCTCATTAATTTAAATGCCGGAATATGTTTTGTTGAAGGTAGATGCGGGCCACGGCATAAGTCTCCCCACACTGGTTGGCCATCCCGACCTAAGTTGTCATAAATTGTTAATTCGCCCGCTCCGACTTCAACAGATGCGCCATCTTCTTCAGTGGCAGAAGATTTCAGACCAACTAATTCACATTTATATGGCTCGGCTTTGAGTTCCGATAAGGCTTCTTTATCGCTAACTACCCGCCTACGAAAACGTTGTCCTGCCTTAATAATTTTTCGCATCGCGCTTTCCAATTTCTCCAAATCTTCTGGAGTAAAAGGATTCTTAGGATCGAAATCGTAATAAAAACCATCTGTTACTGGTGGTCCAATTCCTAACTTAGTTTCCGGATAGACCTCTTGCACTGCTTGGGCAAGTACGTGAGCAGTTGAATGTCGTAGAACTGCCAATCCTTCTGGTGATTCAATCGAAATTCCAATGACATCATCGCCATCTTTTAATTCAGTCCAAAGATCTCGCAGTTCACCATTTATTTTGCAGACAACAATATTTACATCTTCAGAAAAAAGGTGGGTTGGGCGCTGGTCTGCTTCGATACTCTTGGAAGCACCATTCACTTTCACAGAAATCTGCGCCATAAAAGTAAGCCTACCTAAACGCATTTAAATCACGCTCTTTTTCTACTCTGATTAAGGTCTGAATAAGGGTTGTATATAGGTTGCATAGAGCACTTTGGTGGTTAATCCGCTGTTGCGATAGATTTCTCCCCTAAATGCGGACGTAGCGCAGTTGGTAGCGCGGAACCTTGCCAAGGTTCAGGTCGCGGGTTCGAACCCCGTCGTCCGCTCCAAGTTTTTATCGACCACGGTCGGATGGCCGAGAGGCGAGGCTCGGGACTGCAAATCCCGCTACACGGGTTCAAATCCCGTTCCGACCTCCATAACTAATCTAGTAAACAAGGAAAAGAGATGTATATGAGTAACTTGGAGAAATCAGAACGTCCTTGGGGACGTTATGAAGTTCTGCAAGAAAGTAAGACTCACAAAGTTAAATGTATTTGGATGAATCCGGGTACACGTCTCTCATACCAAAGACATAAATTCCGTGCCGAACATTGGTTTATTGTTCAAGGAATTGGTGAAGTGACCATCAATGGAAAAGTTTCAACCGTGAAGGCAGGCGAAACTGTTGATTTTCCAATTGGTGTGCTCCACCGTATGGCAAATATTGGCAATGAAGAAATTATTTTCGTTGAAGTACAGACCGGAACATACTTTGGCGAGGATGATATTGAACGGATAGAAGACGACTACGGTCGCGAAGGTAAGTAAGGCTAGAATTTAATACCGAAAAGGACGATTGGCTCAGCGGTAGAGCACCACATTGACATTGTGGGGGTCACTGGTTCGATCCCAGTATCGTCCAC
>CAWULH010000053.1:0-5207 GCA_963923215.1 uncultured bacterium | reverse complement strand
AGTGATTCCACTTCATCGGTCTCGCCATCACCGAGGAAAGCCCAGACATGTTGCTGACTGGTGTCTTTGATACCGCGATTATGTAAGTATCGATTGAATCGAGCTTGATAAATTGCATTGATCGGGCCGATACCCATCGAAACAGTAGGGAATTGCCAGAAGTTCGGCATCAAACGTGGATGCGGATATGAAGATAATCCGCCGCCTTCGTGCGATAACTCTTGGCGGAATCCATCTAATTGATCTTCGCTTAAACGACCTTCTACGAATGCACGGGCATACATACCAGGGCTTGCGTGGCCCTGAAAAAAGATTTGATCGCCACCACCTGGATGGTCTTGGCCGCGGAAGAAGTGGTTGAAACCAACTTCGTACAATGCCGCAGAAGATGCATATGTAGATATGTGCCCACCTACGCCAACACCCGGACGCTGTGCGCGATGCACCATCATCGCCGCATTCCAACGAATCGCAGCGCGAATACGACGCTCTATATGTTCGTCACCAGGAAATTGTGGCTCTCGTTCTGGCGAGATGGTATTTATGTAATCAGTGTTTCTAATCGAACTGATTGGAACATTATTTTCGTGGGCATGTTTTAGCAGGCTATTGAGCAGGTATTTAGCTCGGACCGGTCCGGCGTTCTTCAAAGTGGCATCAAGCGATTGGATCCACTCATTGGTCTCAGAAGGGTCGGTATCTACGAGATTTTCTATGTACTGCTCGGGCGTCTCGAAGGTTTCGCTCATGGGTATATCTTTCCGCGAGCAGGTCGAAAATGCGAATTAAAGGGCTTTTTTCTCAAATTTTTAGATTTTTGACTTGCGCCACAGGTGATTTTTAATGTGGACTTCTCCCATGCCATCGCGGATGGGTTTTGAGAAAGGTCAGCTGATTCTCGAGATCGGACACGGTTCCGATTGTGATGAGAATCTACGCCAGCAAATCGTTGAAATAATTGGCGAACCATTTATCCAAAACGATACCAATGAAGTTGTTGATTGCGTTCTAATTTGGTTTCGAGAAGATGACGGAGATCTCACCGACGAATTAGTAGACGCGCTCGCATATCTATCTGAATCCGGAACCATTTGGGTACTAACTCCGAAGGTCGGACGTGATGGACATGTTGAAGCAAGTGACATTCAGGACGCAGTAAATATCGCAGGTTTGAGCCAAACCTCGACAATTGCAGTTGCACCAAATTGGACCGCAACAAAAATCATGCACCGAAAGGCGAAGAAGTGACTGTAAATATCGGAAGTGAAGCACCTGATTTCGAAGTTCTTGATAACAATGGACAGATGGTGAAACTCTCATCTTTCCGCGGATCCAAGAATGTTTTATTGCTCTTTTATCCTTTTGCCTTCTCAGGAATCTGCACTGGCGAACTCTGTGCGATGCGCGATGATCTAAAGCCATTTCAAAATGAAGATGTGCAACTTCTCGCAATCTCTTGTGATCCGATGTATTCAAATAAAGCATTTGCTTCTCAAGAAGGTTACAAATTCCCAGTGCTCAGTGATTTCTGGCCACACGGTGCAGTCTCTAAGGCATATGGTGTCTTCAATGAAGATCGTGGCTGCGCAACTCGTGGTTCATTCTTGATCGATAAAAATGGAATCTTGCGCTGGCGCGTAATCAATACATTGGGCGAAGCGCGCAATATCGATGATTACAAGAAAGCCTTAGCCAGCCTGTAATTTCTAGTTAATTAGCCATAATTAAATGAATTGGCTATGATTTCGCACGCAACGGGTGGTTAGCTCAGCGGTAGAGCGCTTCGTTTACACCGAAGATGTCGGGGGTTCGAAACCCTCACCGCCCACGTTTATAGATTGTTATTAGCCCAAATCACTACAGCATCATAAGTGTATTTTCCTAGCCCACTCTCAACTTCCTCGTAATAGCCTTTGTATTGCGTAGGAAGAATATAGCTCATGGCTAGATTCTTATATGCCTCTTTATTTGGTATCCAAAATTTGGAAACAAAGTCATAGTGAAGTTTGACTAAGTTCTGAACTGTTTGATCCGAAGGAAGTAATCCCGCTTTTTTCGCCTCTACAAAATCAAGGGTGATTCTCGTAAATTCTTCCTTAAATTGTGATTGCTCTTCCTTGGTGTAATTCTGATTGTATTGAGAAGAGTACTCACCTTGACGCCCGAACATTTCTTAAGTGTAATGCCTGGTTAAAGGCAACCAAAGTTCCAGCCAGGGAATAATTATCTTTGGATTTGTCTGCCATACCCTCTAATTTGGGAGATGAGCCAAGAGCGGACATATCTGCTAAATGGGAATTTGAAAGGTTTGAAGGTTTGATAACCCGAAACCCTCACCGCCCACGTTTTTTAATCTACTATTCTCGTTATGCATTCAGGTCCTGAGCTATGAAACAGCTTGCTCGATTCCTAATCTTATTTGCAGCCGCAGTAACAGCTCATGAGTTTTCCGGCGGTCAAGTTATTCAATCACCACTTTTATTGATCCAGCTGGGCTTCATAATTGCAGTTGTTTATTGCGTCAGATCAATCAAATTGGAAGGTCCAGCGCTTGCTCTCGTAGTCTTATTAGTTCAAAGTGTCAGTCACTTCATTATTGGAAATGGTACATACTCAAGTAATCTATTAATGACTTCGGGTCACTTGATTTCGGGATTTACATCCTATTTCGGAATAAAATACTTCGAAAATATCTGGGATCTCTTAAGTGCCATATTTACATTCATTTTGCCAACCATTTTTGTAATTTTTGTGCAAACAATTAAACTGAAAAAACTCAATCAAACAAATTTTCGGCGCAAGATTTATTTCTCTGTACACATCGAATCAATAAGTTTTCGAGGTCCACCTATCGAATGGAAATCAATTTGAATCACGACTCCTTTTTTCATATGCACTCATTGCATATTTTAGAAACAGCTTTAGCATTTGCAGCTATTGCTGCCTGGTGGATCTTCCGCAAGAAGCGCCACTAAATATTATTAATTAATTATCTAAAGGAATATTATGAAGAAATTATTATCAGTATTTGGCGTATCGATTTGTTTAATCGCAACTTCAATTACCTCTGCATCTGCACACGTGTCTGCTCAATCATATGGATATACGTTGGTTGCAGGACAATCAAGTAGGTTGTGGCTGTCTCTAGGCCACGGTTGCACATACAAGGACTTGAAATACCCAACAAGCGTGTTCAAGGTTGTGGTTCCGGCTACCGCTGGAAAACCAACTCCTGAATTTCACTATGGATTCAAAACTTCTGTTGTAGCAAGTAAAGAAGTGGATTCTAAGAATGCACCTCTTTACTACACTGTAACTTGGACCGCTACGACAGTAAGCCATGCAATCGACGACGGAACATTTTATGATTTCGGCCTTAAATTAAAGTGGGATGCAACTCCGCAGACAATAGCTTTCCCAACGACGCAAATTTGCTATGCGCCAGGGAAAAAGCCTTTGTATCTTCAGTGGACAATTGTCGATGGTTCGACCAAAGCCTCAACAGATGACACTGAATATGGTCCTGCGCCAACAGTCACCACGATCGCAGATGCTGTAACTAAATAGAAAAGGAGAGCCCCCAGTCAGCAAATGGCTGGGGGCAACTCAAATGAAAAGAACCTTGTCTGCTTTACTTACATTGTTGATCTCTTTTATTGGTATACAGAATGCAAATGCTCACGCTCAATTGACATCGAGTTTTCCTGGGAAGAATCAAATAGTTACTTCTATACCTACATTAATTTGGCTTGAATTTGATGGAGACCTTCTCCAATTTGATAAACGAGAAGTAAATAAAATCTCTGTTACAAATAGTAAGAATATAAGAGTAGATGTTGGAGGAACAATCGTTGGTGGTCCTCGAATTTCGACTAAGCTCAAATCGAATTTAACTGCGGGTAAGTATTTGATTTCTTATCGAATTGTTTCTGAAGATGGCCACCCAGTACAGGGGTCGTTTTCTTTTATTTATAAGCCTAAATAAGGACACTATGAGTTTACTTATTTTGCAGTTGTTTATCCCAACTAATTCGGTGCATTAATCCTTATCAAACCTAAGTCCTTGCTATTTGACCAAAGTTCCTACAAAATAGGATGTAGGTCAAGAACTAATACATTCATATAACGTCCTAGTGAAGGTCTATAAAGCGAAACCCTCACCGCCCACGTTTATAGGAAGTAATATCGGCGCATGATGGCTGAGAAAAAAGTAACTGGTCCTGCTTCATATTTTCCATCTATTGAGAAGAAATACGGCAAGCCGATAGAACACTGGATGAAGGAGCTCAAGAAAGTCGCCAAGCTTGCTCACATGGAGCAAGTGGCGCACCTGAAAGAAAAATTTGGCATGGGACACGGTCATGCAAATGCGTTAGTCGCAGTTTTTCGTAAGAAGAACGGACTTTAGGGCATTTAGGACTTATTCGTACAAGATACCAAAATGCTTTTATTTTTATAAAGCGAATATTTAATTAATGTTAAAATAATAGTGGCAAATTTTTTTATTAGTATTTATGTTTCAAATTATTTGAAAAATCGTAAGTATAACGATGCGAAAATTAAGACAATTCCGACATTAAAAGCTAAACGTAGAAGAAAGTGGTTTTTAAAGAAAAAGATATCGGAAAGAACAATTATTCCAATCATTAAAAGAAGTATCAAAAATTTGCTGATAGTTAAGTTCACTATTCTCTCCTTTGAGATGAGTTAAGTCTTACATATCGTTTTCGCTAATTAGGAGTTTATGATCCTTTAACTCGACATAATCTTTGATTTTGACCAAAATTCTCCAAAATTGGATAAAAATCATGAACGTATATGTTCATATGACGTTCAAATGACTGTTTTAATATCAGAAACCTCACCGCTCACGTAAATTAGCGATTTACTCATTACATAAATATGGCGATTAGATTTATTTAACTCGTCAATTTTGTTGTAACCAAGTTTGAGGTAAAAACCCACTTGATCTTCGGTCCACAAATGAACTTTTTCAATTCCAAAACCCTTAGCTAAGTGTTCAATCTCTGAAATTATCTGTCTACCTATTCCCATGCCCCTCAAGTCTTCACGAACTATGAAGGCACATATCCAAGGTTTTAAGTGCCGGAACTCTTCTAAATCATCGAAGTCGCATAAGCCAATTACTCCGATGACTTCATTTGAGTCGCCAGGCATTGCTAGGAATAGAAGCTGTCTCTTATACA
>CAWULH010000052.1:0-5300 GCA_963923215.1 uncultured bacterium | reverse complement strand
AGCGCGTATGCGAGTTCCAAAAATCTCTGCATGCCCAACACCTTTTAACTTTAATAAATAGTCAAAAGGATTTAATTTACCCACCAGTAAATCTCTCTTTTCTGCGACACTTTCTCCAGTGACCGATATTTGTTGGTCAAAAGGAGAGATATGCAGAACGAAGTTCATTTAGAAAAAAATGCGATTGGATTGCGGGAAGTTGTTTTCCAATCAATCTGTTCTATGGCACCAGGTGCAGCTATTGCAGCATCGATTCCCTTTGGCTCACCATTCGCAGGTGGTGCACTTCCACTTGCAGTTATATTCGCATTCATAGGAATTTTCTTTACCGCAGCTTCAATTGGTCAACTAGCAAAGCACATTCCAGCCGCTGGATCAGTAGCAACATATTCAGCCATTGGATTACGTCCTTGGGTTGGATACCTTGTTGGTTGGGCATATGCAGCAGTTGAAATTTTGATTGTTCCACTTGTTATGTTGCAACTTGGATTTACAGTTGCAGGTGAGTGGCATAACGAATCTAAAGGATTCCCGGCAAACTCCTGGTGGGTTTTCACAACTCTAGGAACTCTTTTGATTGTCTACTTAGGCTGGAGAGGTGTTAAGACATCTGCAAAAGTCGGAACTTGGTTAGGTTTCTTTGAGATTGCAGTTTTTGCAATTCTGACCGTTGTTCTAATCGTCAAGGCAGGAAGTCACAATACGCTTTCAGTATTTACACCATCTCATGCAAATGCAACTGGTTTCCATGG
Organism: uncultured bacterium; assembly: GCA_963923215.1. Taxonomy (GTDB): domain Bacteria; phylum Actinomycetota; class Actinomycetes; order Nanopelagicales; family Nanopelagicaceae; genus AAA044-D11. The sequence goes on along the minus strand of CAWULH010000052.1, from coordinate 4,548 downwards.
TTGGTCTGGAGTATTCGCTGGTTCAATCTTCACACTCCTTGCATTCTCAGGTTTTGAAGCCGCAGCACCACTTGCTGAGGAGAGTGAGAATCCACGTCGTAACGTGCCACGTGCAATTATGACTGCAACAATCTGCATCGGAATTCTTTACACTCTTTCTACATATGCAGCAGTAGTTACTTTCGGGCCTGACAAGTTCAAAGACTTCGCGGCATTTAACGGAGGCGCACCTTGGGATGCAGTTGCTAAGGGAGTTGGCTACTTCTTCTTCGTACTTGTTCTGTTAGCAGTTATAAATTCAACTATTGCAAATGCAAATGCTGGTGCAAACGTATTCACCCGTACCGCATATGCATTCGGCCGAATTGGTGCGTTCCCTAAATCATTTGGTCAACTTGATCCAAAGCATAAGACTCCAAAGGTCGCTCTTGTATGGCAGCTAGTTCTTGGTCTGATTATCGGACTTGGACTTGGTGCAAAGTACACACCACAAACCGCCTTCGGAATTGTTGCAACCGGATTAGTCGTTGTAGTTGTAATCGTTTATATGGTTGCAAATATCGCATGTATTGGTTATTACGCAAAGCATCGTAAGGATGAGCGTCACCCAGTACTTCATATCCTTGTCCCACTAATTGGAACTCTCTTCTTACTACCTGCATTCTTTAACGCAGCTGGTATTACTGGAGTACCAGGACTGGGCTTCGTTGCAAAAATTCCTGCACCACTTTCATATGCTGTTTATTTCATGGCAGCCTGGATGGTCGTAGGACTTGTTGTGATGTTGGTACTTCGCAAGAGAAATCCTCAAGTAATTGAGGAAGTTGCAAAAGTTCACGTCTAATAAATCACTTAAACGCCCCTGGGAAAATTTTCCTGGGGGCGTTTTACTTTCCGCATCAAGGTAGGATTCGGATAACAAATACATATAAGGAGTTGCGGTGAAAGCCTCAGTTGAAGATCAGAATCGCCTGGTTGAACTGCAGCGCCTGGACTCCCACATTCAATCTCTCCAATTCAAATTAAAGAGTCTGCCAGAGTTAGAACAGCTTGATGCGATTGAAAAGCAAATTATCACTGGTGAGGAGATTTTAGAAGTTGCCACAATTGAACTTGGGGATGTGGAAGTTGAGTTAAAGCGAAGTGAGATCGAAGTTGAGCAAGTATCTGATCGCATTAAAAAAGATGAAAACCGTTTGAACTCAGGTCAAGGATCACCCAAAGAATTAGAGCAGATGCAACATGAGATTGGAACTTTACAGAAACGGAAATCTGATTTAGAGGATGGCGAATTAGAAATCATGATTCGCTTTGATGCCGCAAAAGCAAAAGTTGAAACCCTAAAAAATAATGATGCTGGACTTAAACAGCTCCGGCTTGAATTACAATCGCGCTATGAAAGTGCTTCGAAAGCCCTCAATGAAGAAATATCATCAGAATTAATAAAACGAGATTCTCAGGCCTCTGGAATTGAAAAGCCTTTATTAGAACTTTACGAAAAGATTCGCACATCAAGTAATGGTGTGGGTGCAGCACATTTAGTGGGAAATACCTGCGATGGCTGCCATCTATCTATAACTCCAGTTGAATTAGAGAAAATTAAGGCTATGCCTTTAGATGATGTAGTGCGCTGTGAAGAGTGCCGAAGAATTCTGGTGAGAATTTAATGGCACGTTCCTTCATAATTTATGCAGATGGTGGATCTAGAGGAAACCCTGGTCCGGCTGCTTTTGGCGCGGTACTTATGGAGGGCAGAACAGTCCTAGCTGAATTAGGACAGCCAATTGGAATTGCCTCAAATAATGTTGCCGAATACAACGGTTTACTTGCAGGGCTCCGCGCAGCAAATGATTTGGATAAGAATGCAACAATCGAAGTCCGGATGGACAGCAAATTAGTTGTCGAACAGATGTCTGGCAATTGGCAGATTAAGCATGTAGATATGCGTCGCCTGGCTTATGAGGCTAGGGAGTTACATGATCCTAAATTGATTACTTACAAATGGATTCCGCGTGAAGAAAATACTCATGCGGATAGCCTGGTTAATAAAGCGCTAGATGGCGATGTCCGATCATCTTCGCCAAAGCAGATCAATTTCTTAAATGAACGATTGGTTTCGGATGAGAAACCAACAACAATTTACTTTATTCGCCATGGGGAGACTCGACTCACTCCAGAGCGCCGCTTCTCAGGGAGTGATGGCTCAAATCCAGGACTTACCGAAATTGGTTTTAATCAGGCTAGAGCGATGGCTAAAGAAATATCTGCACGTAATCCAGATATTTTGATTTCTTCACCAATGAAGCGAACATTAGAAACAGCCAATGAGATTGCAAAATTAACTGGACTTAAAATCATAGAAGATCAACATTGGATTGAGTCTGGATTTGGCGAATGGGATGAATTAACCGTCGAAGAGATCATGAAACTCTATCCACAAGAGTGGCAGGGTTGGGTTTCGGATACTTCATATACACCAGGAAAGACTGGCGAATCCTTCGAAGCGGTTTCGGCTAGAACAGAACATGCTTTAAGCACGATTGAAGCAGATTATGTTGGAAAGACGATTGTTGTTGTTACGCATCATATGGTCATCAAGACGATTGTTGCTAATGTACTAAGTGCCCCACTTGTCAGCATGTTCCATTTAGATGTGGCTCCATGTGGAATTACAACGGTTCACTCCTGGCCAAGTGATGGTCTAAGGGCTTTAAAGAGTCTGAGCGAGCGTTCCTTTCAAAATACATTTAAAATTTAAATAATAAATTAAACACAGCATTGTGTAAACAGGTAGGAGTGTTAGCACTTAATTTTAATTAGTGAATTGTCTTTGACCAAATTTTCTCCCTAAGTTCATTGCCAAATTAATAAAATTACTGCGTGAGTAGAAAAATTTCAGACAAACTTCAAAAAATCCTTGAACTCATTGATTTTATAAATAGTGAAATTCCTGATGGAAACGCAATTTGTCAGTTTGTTACTCTACGAACCCTAAATCAACTTAATGCAATAAATATGTTTATTTCCGAATTAAAGCCTGGTGGCTTAATAATTCCCTCCTATCAATTTGGCTTTAGCCAAGAGGAAATGGAGTCTTGGAGTATTTCTTCAGTAGAGGAACATATTCCAGTATCGGACGCTTTGAAATCCAATTCATTTGTCTGGCTCGCGGATAAAGAGGATTGGAATCGTGATTATCCTGATTTAAAAAAGTACAAGATCCCAGATGGTCAGACTTTTATCTGTTGGCCGATTCATATCAGAGGTGCTTATATGACTGCTGTCGGCATAACCTTTAAGAGTGTGATGATTCAAGATGGTGAGACAAGAAATTTCTTGGAGACTATAAGTGGGTTAATTGGCTTGCAGATTTCATCGCTTCGCAGGACCCGATTAAGTGTCGAGCAAGATTCTTCAGTTTGGAATTTATTGAATAATCGACAACATAAAATAGTTGCGATGATGTCAGATGGTATGACAAATGGTCAGATTGCATCTCAGTTGGGATATAGTCAATCGACGATACGTCAGGACACAATCAAAATATATGAAATTCTTGGAGTGCCAGGAAGAAAAGGTGCGACTCAAGCTTTTCGCGTCAATTATCCAACTCATGTGAATGGACAATTAATACAATAAGTTAGAATCTCTCATCTAATAGTTGGAGAGTGATGCATAAACTTAGAAATGCAATAGCAAAACGGAAAAATTGGATTCGCCAGATTTTAGTGGCATCAGTTGCTGCTGGTGTTGCTTGGTTTGTTGGAAATAGAATTATTAGCAATGGTGGTTTAGTAGCCGCGATCGTATGTGTTTTATCAATTCGTGTCTCGCTATATAAATCTGTTCGTGAAGGTTTTGGCCAGATTATCGGCACTGCAATCGGAGCAGGGATTGCTTTAATATCTGTCTCTATTTTTCATAATGGATTTTTGGTTATCGGCCTAACAGTGTTTATGAGCGCAGTGGTGGCCCGGGCGATACGACTTGGCGAAGTTGCCTCCGTTAACGTTCCAGTGACGGCACTTATTGTTATTGGTCCCGGAATTAGTGAATCAAACGCTCAGAATCGCTTCGGATCTACTTTGATTGGCGCATTAATTGCAATTATGTTCTCTTATTTTTCTCATCCCAAGAGTCCAGCAGGTAGGACAACTGATCAGTTAAAACGAATTGGAAAGCGGGCGGCAAAGTTGTTGGCAACTATGAGCGAAGGTGCTGCAGCTAGTTACACTCAAGATGAGGCAGGAGAGTGGCTAGAAACCGGAAGAAAATTAGTTGAAGAAATTCCAACCCTTAGATCCCAATCGCTAGAGACTAAGCGATATGCCAGATGGTCACCTCTTCAAGAAGCGGAATTGGCTGACCAGCTTTATTTGAGAGCAATTGCGCTAGAGCATATCGTTGTTCAAGTTCGAACTATCTCTCGGATTCTATTTGATTTATCTGTTATCGGAGAGATTAACAGGGAGCCAAATCGGCAGATTGCGGCGTTAATTTCAAATGCAAGTTATGCAGTTGATGAAAACGCTGAAATTGCCCTTGATG
>CAWULH010000051.1:0-5432 GCA_963923215.1 uncultured bacterium | reverse complement strand
GATGGTCGCTTAAATCTTTCTCAAATTGACTCTCTAATTAATGAGAGAACAAGAGTATTAGCGATCACAAATCAATCAAATGTACTCGGAACGATAAATGAAATTAATTCTTTATCGGAAAAAATCCATAATGTAGGTGGATTCATATTTCTTGATGGCTGTCAGTCAGTTCCACATATAGAGACAGATGTACTTAAGCTAAACGTAGATGCCCTTGCTTTTTCCGGACATAAAATGCTCGGTCCCACTGGTACCGGAATTCTTTGGGCCAAAATTTCATTACTAGACAGACTTGAACCATTTTTGTTTGGCGGGTCAATGATTGAAAATGTAACAATGGAAAGGGCAACATGGGCAGAGGTGCCAAGAAAATTCGAGGCAGGTGTGCCGAACATGGCGGGCGCAGTCGGTTTAGGCGCTGCCGTAAATTATTTAAATGCAATAGGAATGAAGGAAGTAGAGGCGCACTTAAAAGGCATTACGGATTATGCGCTTCCTAAATTAATGGAGATTCCAGGACTCAAATTATTCGGCCCTAAAACTGCAGAGAGTCGTGGCGCAACATTCTCTTTTGCCCTTGACGGTATTCATCCTCATGATGTTGGTCAAGTTTTGGATCAGTATGGAATAGCAGTTCGAACTGGACACCATTGTGCTTGGCCACTCATGAAGAAATTTGGACTATCTGGAACTACTCGTGCCTCATTTTATATTTACAACGATAATTCCGATGTAGATTCATTAGTTGATGGAATTTACAACTGCATTAAATACTTTGAGGGCAAGTAATGGAACTTGAATCCCTATACCAAGAAGTGATTATGGATCACTATAAAAATCCTTTACATAAGAAATTGTTAACGGACTATATGGTTCAAGTTCACCACGTAAATCCAAGTTGTGGTGATGAGCAAGATTTAAATATATCCACCGATGGAGAAAGAATCTCGGCTATCGGGTGGGACGGGGTCGGATGTTCGATCTCGCAAGCAAGTACTTCAATAATGAGCGATTTACTCGTAGGAAAGAGAATAGACGAAGCGACAAAAATTCAAGATTCCTTCCAAGCTATGATCCTGAGTAAAGGAAAGATCACCGGTGATGAGGCGCTATTGGAAGATGCAGTAGTGCTAGCTGGTGTTTCTAAATTTCCTGCACGAGTAAAATGTGCGTTGTTAGGTTGGATGGCATTTAAGGATGCACTCTCTCAAGCACTAGAGAAGAAGGGATAAGAATGTCCAAGAAGACAACTTTGGATGACGTCACCGAGGCAATGAAGGACGTAATTGATCCCGAGCTCGGAATAAACGTCATTGATTTAGGACTTGTTTACGATATGCGTCTTGAAGATGATGTGGCGACACTTGATATGACCTTAACTTCTGCGGCCTGTCCATTACAAGACGTTATCGAGGATCAAACAAAACAGGTGCTTACTGATTTAGTGAAAGATGTGAAAATTAATTGGGTATGGATGCCACCTTGGGGGCCAGCACGAATTACAGATGATGGACGTGAGCAGTTACGTTCTATCGGCTTTACTGTATAACTTACGTCCGATAATTATTCTCCCCACTAATATAACTATTGCAAAAATAAACCATTGAAATGCATACGCATAGTGAGGACCTGTAGTTAAATCGGGGAGATCAATTGGGGTAATTGGTTTATTAATTTGACCGCTTAATTGGTCAAAATAAACCTCCCGTGTCACTTTCTTTGTTGAAGGAATTGCAAAAAAACTGCCACTTAAATGGGTATTGAGAAATTCGGATCGTACTCGAACAAGTATTCGATCATGACCAGGAAAGATTGCCGGTGCTAATGGTGGAGTCTCTGCATTCTTACCAGCTTTTACCCACCCGCGATCAATGGAAATTTTACCAAGAGAGATAGATTTGAAATCTTGAAGGATATGAAAACCATATTGGCCATTGAAATATTGATTTCTTACAAGACGATAAGAGTTTAGAAATTCCCCATCAAGATTCAGCTTCTTCCATTGATATTTCGCAGCATCGATCTGATTTGGATTAAGGACCGGTTGAGCATTCTCTTGCGCAGAAATTGCCTGATTTTTCTTAGTAATTGCTAAGCCTTTATTTAATTGCCACCTTGCTGCAATTAAGCAGAGTAAAACTAAAAATAAGGTGCCCAGCCAGAGAAGTAATTTCTTACCAAAATTCAAGTTAACTCTTTTTTATTTAAAAACTTATTTTCATTTCCTGTAATAGTTTCGCGCCCAGCATTTGCGACGATTACTGAGATGTAAGGTAGAAAAAGAGCACCAATCAAGGTAAACCATCGGTAAGGACTTGGCAGGAGAACCGTCAGAATAAAGCAGATCGTACGAATCATCATGGAGATGAAGTATCTTCGTGCGCGTCCCGACTGGTCCTTGGATAGTGGAACAGGAGCGGTAGTAATTGAATGGCTCTCGTTACGCTTTCCCATTAGGCAAGATTACTTCTAAATACTTAACAGTATCCATTTAGCAAGTTAGATTAGGCACATGAGCGATGCCGCGAAGGTTGCACTTGTAACGGGCGGAAACCGAGGCATTGGTCTCGCGATAGCCAAAGAACTGGCTGCTCAAGGGGTTAAAGTAATTATTGGTCACCGATCCGGAATCGCACCTTCTGGTTTTGAAAGTGTTCTGATTGATGTGTCGGATACAAAAAGTGTTGACTCCGCAGTTTCTGAAATAGATGCAAAATATGGCGGCGTAGATATATTAGTCGCAAATGCTGGCATCACTAAGGATGGCTTGGTGATGCGAATGAGTGATGATGATTTCGAAAGTGTAGTTAATACCAATTTAACAGGTGCATTTAGAGTTGCAAGAGCCACCTCAAAAAATATGATGAAAAAAAGAGAAGGCCGGATAATTTTTATTGGGTCCGTTGTTGGATTACTTGGATCGGCTGGACAAGTTAATTATTCGGCTACAAAGAGCGGATTAGTTGGTATGGCTAGAAGTTTTGCCCGTGAGCTAGGTTCAAGAGGTGTAACCGCAAATGTTGTTGCACCTGGTTTTGTAGAAACGGATATGACGGCAGTTCTATCTGCAGAGAAGCAGGAAGAGATTCGAAAAAATATTCCGCTTCAAAGATTCTCGTCTCCTGATGAGATAGCAAAGACCGTAGCCTTTTTAGCCAGTGATGCCGCAAGTTACATTACTGGTGCGATAATTCCGGTAGACGGAGGATTGGGGATGGGGCACTAATGGGTTTACTTGCAAATAAAAATATTTTAGTAACCGGTGTTCTAACAGAGCAATCAATTGCGTTCCATATTGCCAGGTTGGCTCAGGAGGAGGGCGCAAATATCGTCCTAAGTTCTTTTGGAAGAGCTATGTCTATTACTGAACGAATTGCTAAACGTTTACCAAAAGAAGCACCTGTTATTGAACTTGATGTATCGAATGAATCTCATCTTTCTAATTTATCTTCTGAAATAAAGAAATATTTACCGCATCTAGATGGTGTCGTACATTCAATTGGATTTGCACCACAAACTGCATTAGGTGGTAATTTTCTAAATACTGAATGGCCAGATGTCTCAACTGCCGTTCATGTTTCGGCTTATTCGTATAAGTCTTTAACAATGGCCTGCAAGGAACTATTTCCATCCACTGGTGCCAGCGTTGTCGGTCTGACATTTGATGCAACAGTCGCGTGGACGAAATATGACTGGATGGGAATTGCCAAGGCGGCCCTCGAATCTACAAACCGGTATTTAGCTAAGTTTCTAGGTCCAGAAAATATACGTTTTAATCTAATCGCAGCTGGTCCAATAATCACAATGGCTGCGAAATCAATTCCAGAATTTGGAATGTTTGAAAAAATTTGGAATGAGCGTTCACCGTTAAAATGGGACTTTGCTGATCCAATTCCTGCGGCTCAAGGGGCTATTGCACTCTTATCTGATTGGTTTCCAAAGACTTCTGGAGAGATAATTCATGTAGATGGTGGCCTCCACGCTATTGGAGGTTAACCAAAATGAACGGGGAATTGAGTCAATTTCCATCTTTTCTCTCTGAAAGGTAATCTAGGCACCTCAAGTGGAGCTCGCCGCTCCCACCTCTCTCACTTAAAGTGGGTTGGTCAAGGACAGTTTAAAACTGTATTTGTTGCGGCTTTCTCTTCTTGAAAAATAAAGGAAGAGGAGAAGTTATTTCTAACGAGCCACGAATCAACGATCGCATCCGCGTTCCAGAAGTTCGTTTAATTGGCTATGCCGGAGATCAAGTCGGAGTTGTTGATATCGACACCGCACTTCGGATGGCTGAAGAAGTTGGGCTAGATCTAGTTGAAATTGCTCCGGAGGCAAAACCTCCAGTGTGCAAGGTGATGGATTTTGGAAAGTACAAGTACGAAATCGCACAGAAGGCTAGAGAAGCAAGATCTAACCAGACCCATATTGTGGTTAAGGAGATGAGATTGCGTCCAAGTATCGAAGCTCATGACTATGAGACTAAAAAGACTCATATTGAGAGGTTCTTAAAAGGTGGCGATAAAGTTAAAGTAACAATTCAATTCCGGGGACGTGAACAATCTAGACCTGAACAAGGTTATAAATTGTTAATGCGTCTAGCAGAAGAATTGGCTGATGTTGCCTTCGTCGAGTTCGCTCCTAAACAAGAGGGACGAAATATGACGATGGTGCTCGGCACTAATGTGAAAAAGGGTTCTGTTGTATCGCAGGCTAAGGCAGCGAGAGCAGCAGCAGCCAAGAACGAATAGTTAACTAGGAGGTTAGCTAATGCCAAAAATGAAAACACATAGCGGCGCAAAGAAGACTTTCCGCTTAACCGGAACTGGGAAGGTCATGCACGAACGTGCAGGAAAGCGCCACCTTCTAGAGAGAAAATCATCACGCCTCACTCGTCGCTTATCTAGCGATTCAGTAGCGAAGGCGCCATCGACATTTACAGCTAAGCGCATGCTTGGTTTGAAGTAAGGGGGAGTGAAATGGCAAGAGTTAAACGTGGCGTGCACGCAGCAAAGAAGCGTCGCACAACATTAGAACGTGCATCTGGATACCGTGGCCAACGCTCCCGTCTCTTTACAAAAGCAAAAGAGCAGGTCACTCACTCTCTTGTATATGCATTTAATGATCGCAAAGACCGTAAGGGAGATTTCCGATCACTCTGGATTCAACGAATAAATGCGGGTGCCCGCGAAAATGGAATTACATACAATCGTTTGATTCAGGGTCTTAAGAACGCTGGTGTTGAAGTAGATCGCCGCCTTCTTTCTGAGCTTGCAACTAATGATCCGGCTGCATTTACTGCGCTAGTCGAGGTTGCTCGCAAAAATGTTGTAAATGCCTAATCACCAAATTACTAGCCTTCACTCTCCTCAAGTAGAGAGAGTGAAGGCTCTTTTACATTCACGAGGAAAAAAGAATCGGAAAGAAACTGGTGAATT
>CAWULH010000050.1:0-5529 GCA_963923215.1 uncultured bacterium | reverse complement strand
ATACACCGGACTTCTTATTCTTCTTTGCCTCCAGCGCAGCCTTCATTCGAGCTTTGATGTCATCATTTGCACTCATAAGTAAATAGTACTTCTCTTTTTAATATCCATTAAAGACCAATAAATTCACGTGTACTGGATACCTCACACACTCCGGTCTAGTGCTCTTTGTGCTTAATGAGTTAGGCTCTTTCTTAACGGAAATCGAGGAGTGGATGCTGAATTCAGGTGTAATTAACGGGCAGTTAGCCTCGCTTTTGGCGAGATTTCGACATGTAAATGCCATAGCAATTGTCGATGGACCCTTCCCAACATATCCAAATGTTGAGTTAGTCGATCTTGCATTGGTAAAAGGTTTTCCAACCATCCCACAAGTCTTGGATGGAATTTTGCCACTGTTGGATGTAACTAGTCTTTTCTTGGCGAAAGAATTTGAAGAGAAGGTGGATCCCGCAATAGTTTCCGAATATAAAAAACATCACCGTGGAATTAAAACGGACATAATTCCTCATGAAGAATTCAAAAAACAAGTGGGAATGACTCTAGGAATAATTCATACAGGGGACGCAGTTCCATACAGTTCAGTTATTTTGAAATCTGGTTGGTAGTAAATGTTAAAAATTGGAATTATCGGTGTAGGAGTTATGGGTGCCGGGCATGCCAACTTTATTAAAAACCATTTACCAAACGCCCAGGTTGTTGCTCTCTCAGATGTAGCAAAAGAGAAGATGGAAGCGCTCGCTAAAGATTTGGGTACCGTCAAATTTACAACCGAAAATCCAGCTGAACTTATGAATCATTCAGAAGTTGACGCAATAATCATTGCCTCGCCTGATCAATTACATGTGGCGCATCTTAAGTTGGCGATTGCATCCGGTAAACCAACCTTATGTGAAAAACCAATAGCGACCACGATAGAAGACGCGCGAGCGATTGCAAAAGAAATAGAAGAGTATGAAGAAAGAAATAAGCGAACCTTAATTAATTTTGGGTTTATGCGTAGATTTGATCCAGCTTATAGAAAAGTTAAGGAATTAATTGAAAGCGGAAAATTTGGTGAGCCACTCTTTGTTCGGCCAGTCACTCGTAATGTTGCTTCCACCGGAGCTACCACTCCGGGCCTTTACACAAATATTGCAATCCATGATTTTGATATTTTTAGTTGGCTATTTAATTCAAAGTGGGAATCTGTTTCTAGCCATTACCCAAAACAAAGTAAGTTGTCACAGGAAGGAGTAGCAGACCCCCTTTTAATTACTGCAAAGATGGCGAATGGAATTATGATGATTGCAGATATTGTCGCTTTTAATAATTATGGGTATGACGCTCGGTTTGAAGTTCTTTGTGAAAAAGGATCGATTGAAGTTGGAATATTTGGAGATGTTGTTACTCGAATAGATTTTGAGGCGAGTCCGATTCAAGGTGGCCACATGGCAGAGAACTGGATGAGTAGATTCGAAAAATCATATATAGAAGAATTAAAGGCCTGGGTGAATTCGGTTGAAAGTGGTGTTATGAATTCAGATCTTGCAACTGTAAAAGACGCCCTGGCTGCAAATGAAGCTTGCCAATTAGGCGTTGCCTCGATTTAAAAAGAAGAACTCTTCTATACCAAGTTGAGCAGCTCCATTAATTCCTCTATCTTCATCTAATTTCGATCCAACAATCTCCAAGTTCTTCGAAGCAAGGGCTGATGCTCTTTGATAAACCACCTCTTTAATTGTTGCTAGTACTCGGTCACTTGCCTCAGAAATTCGCCCTTGAATAATTACTTTCGAAGGATTGAAGAGATTTACTGAATCTGCAATAGCATGGCCAATATAACTTGCCGCCTCATTCAATAATCTTGTTACTTCGGCATCACCTTTGCGCGCAAGCGAAACTAAATCAGATACAGTTTTAACTTTATATCCCATCCCTTTTAGTTTTTCTACGAGCGCCCAACCGCTTGAAAAACTCTCTACGCAATCATGATGTCCACACCTACAAGGTAATCCTTTAAGTGCATCTAATTGAATATGTCCAATATCTCCAGCAGATCCTTGTGAACCTCGATACAGGCGGCCATCAATAATTAATCCACTTCCAATTCCAGTACTCATTTTTACAAGAATCAAATTATCAATATCTGGATAAATTAAGCGATGCTCAGCTATTACCATTAAATTAACATCGTTCTCCAAAAATACTGGAACTTTGAAGGTCTGGAAGAAATGTTCACGAATATTAATTCCATCCCAACCGCGCATAATTGGTGGATTGATGACAACTCCAGATTGATGTTCAACAGGACCTGGAACTCCAACAACAATTCCTAATAATTTAGATTTAGTAATTCCTTTGAGAGCGTCTTGTAACCAATTTGTCGCATTTTGCAATGCAAGATTTGGACCTTCTTCAATTAAATTAATCTCGCGACGTTTATTTTTAATTTGCCCTGATAGATCGCTGACGGCAATTGTCATTGTCGTGGCGGAGAAATAACATATTCCTATAAATCCATAATTTGGATTTATAGCCAGCGAATTGGCTTTCCGTCCGCCATTCGATGGAAGTTGATCTGCCTCAGTTAAAACTTTCCCATCAATGAGTTCCTGAACCACCTGGCTGACGGTGACGCGAGAGAGGCCTGTCGAATCCTGAATCTCTTGGCGAGTTAAAAAAGGATGACCTCGAAAAGCCAGAATCACGCGTGAGGAACTGCTCTCTGCCATCACCCCACCCCCGATTTTCGTTATTGGATTGTTATCTGTCGTCCCTTGTTAAGTGCTCACCTTATAAGTAATGTTCAGTACAAGGCAACCTTTTGTAAAGGAATTTACATAAGATTTCCGAATCACTCACAGAGCTCAAAAGAGGGAGTAATTAGTGAAAAACAACCGTCTTAAAACTATTGTTCTGGTTGGTGCATCAGTTGCTGCATTAGTTGTTTCATCAACAACTGTACAAGCAGCACCAAAGGCACTTAAGAGCATAAAAATCGCTGCAGTTGTTAAGGGACTAGATAACCCTTACTTCATTGGCGTTAAGAATGGAATTGTTGATACAGCCAAGAAACTAGGCGTAACAGCAAATGTGCAAGCCGCACCTGGTCTAAATGATGAAACAGGACAAGCTAACAAGCTTGATGCACTTGCCGGTCAAAATTATGACTGCTACATCGTAATTCCAATTTCTTCTAACAACCTTTCACAAGCAATTGGAAAGATTACAAAGAAGGGCAAAACTGTTGTAAATATCGATTCACCAGTTGATCCTGCATCACTTGCAGCAGCTGGCGGAAAGATTTCAACATTTGCTGGAACTGATAACAAGGCTGCTGGTGCATCTGGCGGACAAGCAATGGTTAAGTTAATTGGTACTGGTAAGAAGATTGGTTTGATTGCCGGTCTTGCTGGTAACGTAACTTCAAATGCTCGTATCGACGGTTTCAAAGCTGGCGCTGCAGGTTCAACATTTGTTGGTCCAGTAAATGCTGATTGGGATACAACAAAGGCACTAGATGCTGCAAAGGCAATGCTTGCAGCTAATCCAGATCTTGCTGGATTCTTTGCTGCAAATGACCAAATGGCACAAGGAATTGGTCAGGCAGTTAAGGAAGCAAAGAAAGACATTCCAGTATTCGGAGTGGATGGAATTCCAGATATCTTGACACTTATCCAGAACGGAACAGTTGCTGGTTCAGTTTCACAATATCCATACGTAATGGGCAAGATGGGCGTTGAAGCTTGTATTGTTGCCGCACAAGGCGGAACTCTTCCAGCTAACACCATCACACCTCACTTCGTAATCCAAAAGAGCAACATTGCCCAGGTAATTGCTGGTAAGAATGTGCTCCCACTTGGTAAATACGCAGATCCATACGAAGCAAAGATTAAGAAGTAATTAATCTGAGTTAAATTGGGTCTATGAACCACTCAATTGATAAGGCAGCGTCCTCCACAAACGTGGAGGACGCTGACCTTTCTACTTTAGAAAAATTAAAAGTACGAGTAAAAGATCCCTTTTTCTGGTCAGACTGGCTCGTCGTAATTTCATTCCTGGTCGTAATAATCGTCTTTGGAGTGCTTGCACCAGGTAACTTCTTAACTCTCTATAACTTCAATAATATTTTGGTCGCCTCAGCTATTCCGGCGATTATCGCTGTTGGTCAAACCTTTGTAGTTGCTACTGCAGGTATTGATTTAGCAGTTAGCTCTACATTAACCCTGGGTGCAGTTAGCTTTGGTATTGCATTTGTGCGAGGTCTTCCTATTTGGCTAAGTTTATTAATTGCAATGTTTGCTGGATTCTTAAGTGGAATTGTTAGTGGTTTTATAATCGCGAAACGTAAGATAAATGATTTTATTGTTACTTTAGGTATGCTCTCGGTCGCATCAGGTGTTGCTTTAGTACTTAGTGATGGCAGACCTAAACAAATTATTAGTAAGCCACTTGCAACCCTGGCAATTGGCGAAGTCGGACAAGTTCCTTATTTAATGTTTATCGCACTAGCCATCGTTGCTGTTGCCCACTTTGTTTTATTCCATACTCGCTTTGGAACACACGTTTTTGCTGTTGGAGGAGATCCTGAAGCAGCTCGTGCCATGGGTATTTCAATTACCCGGATAAAAATCGCTGTCTATGCAATTTCCGGAACTCTTGCTGGTTTTGCGGCAATGCTTGCAATATCTCGAATTGGATCTGCTGAACCTGCAGCTAATACTTCAATTTTGTTAAATAGTGTGGCTGCTGTTGTTCTCGGAGGCGTTTCACTCTTTGGTGGTCGCGGAACAATAATCGGCCCTTTCATCGCAACATTATTGTTACAGGCTCTTACAAACGGTTTAACAGTTGTCGGCGTAGCTGCTTACTACCAGTATGTTTCAATAGGTGTAGTTGTGATTATCTCTGCTGCATTGGTGAGGACAACACAATGAGTCAATTAGCTGAGTATGCAATCGAATGCACTGACATTAGAAAAGCTTTCGGATCGGTTGAGGCACTTAGAGGGGTCTCTTTAAATGCAAAACCTGGAGAGGTTACTGCCATCGTTGGCGATAATGGTGCTGGAAAATCAACTCTCATCAAATGTATTTCTGGTGTTTACACACCAGATTCCGGAACAATAAAAATAAATGGAACTGAAGTTTCTTTTTCTAGTCCTGAGGAATCACGTGAATTCGGAATTGAAACTGTCTATCAAACCCTCTCTTTAATCGAGGATTTAACAATTTGGCAGAATCTATTTTTGAATCGGGAGATTGTAAGAAGTTTTGGACCATTTAAGATTTTAAATAAATCTGCAATGCGTGATGAGTCCAAGAAAATGCTAAAAAATCTCGATGTGTATATTCCATCAGTAAAACAGAGGACTCGAGGATTGTCTGGCGGACAACGGCAGGCCGTTGCTATCTGTCGCGCAGCAGGTTGGGGTTCCCGTGTTGTAATTATGGATGAACCAACTGCAGCACTTGGTGTTCGTGAAACTGCAAAAGTTGAAGATTTGATTCACAGAATGAAAGATCAAGGTCTGGCAATTCTTCTAATTAG
>CAWULH010000049.1:0-5551 GCA_963923215.1 uncultured bacterium | reverse complement strand
CGATATCTAAGAGATAACTCTTTAAAAGCCCCGCCCTCAACGGTGGGGCTTTTTTGTTGAAATTCTCATTACTTCTTTTTGCAAACCATTTGCAACAACTCTAAAATTCCCGTGTGAATGAACCCGTCGTAAAGAGTGCTCGGCAGCGATTATCGCTGGCAAGTGACGAGAAGCGCCGTCTTGGCCTCATGTTCGGCTTTATTGCTCTACTCCATATTGGCGGAGCACTTCTGATGTGGGCAGCAACTTCGGGTCGATATCAATTATCGGATGGCTCCTTATTTGGATGGGGCACCGCGCTTCTCGCATATACCTTGGGTATGCGTCACGCATTCGATGCCGATCACATTAGTGCAATCGATAACACGACTCGAAAACTTATGAGCGAAGGTAAGCGACCGCTTGCAGTTGGATTCTTCTTTTCACTTGGCCACTCGTCAGTTGTTGCCACACTTGCAATTCTTCTAAATTTTGGAATTAAGGCTGTAGGTGTTCAATTGAAAGATAAGAATTCTTCGCTACACCATTACACCGGACTTATTGGAACAACCGTAAGTGGAACATTCCTAATGTTAATTGCTATTTTAAATTTGATAATTCTTCTTTCAATAGTCAGAGTATTTATTGAAATGCGCCGTGGCCTATATGATGAAGAACAGTTAGAGAAACATTTAAATTCACGTGGATTTTTAATGCGCTTCTTTGGTCCAATCGCCCGCCAGATAGATTCCTCTTGGAAGATGTATCCCCTAGGTATCCTCTTTGGCCTTGGTTTTGATACCGCTACTGAAATTGGATTATTAGTATTAACTGGTTCGTCCGTTATTGCCGGTCTTCCTTGGTGGGCAATTCTTTCGCTTCCGTTATTTTTCGCAGGTGGAATGTCTTTACTAGACACGATTGATGGTTCATTTATGAACTTTGCCTACGGTTGGGCATTTTCAAAACCGGTTCGCAAGGTCTATTACAACATAGTAATAACTGGCCTATCAGTTGCGGTAGCTCTTTTTATTGGTGGGTTAGAACTTCTTCAAGTCTTTGCAAATCAGTTGGATTTAACTGGCGGATTATGGAATTACATAGGTAGTTTTAATTTAAATTCTGCAGGTTTTATTATCACCGCAATTTTCGTTGTGGTCTGGGTAGCTGCCCTAATAATTTGGAAATACGGCTCCATTGAGAAACGTTGGCACGATAGCGCCCATAAAGCTCAACTTCTTCGTGGTGAAAATACCGATCACGTACGTGCCGGAATTGAGCTAGGCGAGATAAAAGAAGGATTTAAAATCGATTAATTAGCTTCGAAGGGCTACCGCAAGTGCCCGGAAGTCATTAACCAGAATGTCTATCTCATTCTGAGTATGAGCAAAGGAAATTAACCACTGCTCATCTAATCCCGGAGGGGTAATAATTCCGCGATTTAGTGACCAGAGCCAAGATAACTCTGCCAATGCAAAATTAGTTGCCTTGTAATCTCGGTAATTGCGGACCGGATCTTTCGACCAAGTTACGCAACCTTTAACTCCAAAACCAACAGTGTGAGCAGGCAATTCAAATTCTTCGATTATTGAATCGATTCGATCTAGTGCCTGATCATTTAGGGCTTCTGCTTTTCCAAGCGCCTCCGCAGTTGCCAACTTATCCATCGCTCTAATGCCTGCCATTACAAGTGGGTTGCCATTAAAGGTTCCGAAATGAGCCATCCGACCATCTGCAACTGCATCCATTAATTCTTTTTTACCACCAAAGGCAGCAACCGGAAGTCCACCACCGATTGATTTAGCAAGACAGATTAAATCAGGTTTAACTCCAAGCCTCTGAGCTGCGCCTTGAACTCCTGCAGTCAGACCAGTTTTAACTTCATCATAAATTAAAACAATTCCATACTTATCGCAGAGTTCCCTAACGCCTTCATGGTATCCAGCCTCTGGAATTACGATTCCAAGATTTTCTAAAACCGGTTCAACAATGAAACAAGCAATCTCATCACCATAAGTCTTAAAAATATGTTCAAGCGCGTCAAGATCATTAAATGGAACTACATGAACAGTTCCTGGAGTTGTTCCATTTGTTACAACTGGATTAGGTGCGTGAGCTGGTCCGGCCTTATCAAGTGCTGGCTTTGTTGAAACCGTCACCGATTCAGATGAACCATGGTAGCCACCTTCGATTTTTACAATTGCGTCCCGGCCGGTATAAGCACGAGCAGTTCGAATTGCATACATAACCGCTTCAGTTCCGGAGTTTGCAAAGCGGACCTGATCAATATTAAATCTCTTACATATTCTCTCTGCTGCGTCACGCGAAATTGGTGACGGCATTACAAAGAGCATTCCCTCATCGAGAGCCTTACGGATCTCTTCCTGAACAACTGGATTTAAATGTCCGGCAAGCATTGCACCAAATCCCATTGATAAATCAAGCATCTTCCGGCCATCAACATCAGTCATCCAGGCGCCGTTGGCACTGACAATACTGATTGGATATGGATCCCAATGTTGGAATGATGAAGTTACCCCAAGTGGTGTTGAGTGTGCGGCAAGAGTATTTTCTACGCCGGATGCGAAAGTAGAATCGCGAAATCTCCGCCATTCGCTGGCTAGAAGTGATTCAATCTTACTTGCTGGGACTTCACGTGACTTCGTATTGGATTTACGGAATTTCCGTGGATCTAAAGTTCAGGTCATCTCCTGGTAAAAGCACCTTTTGTTGAGCTTAAACTTTCAAGCTCCTTTTGGGGTACTTGCTCCTTTATTCGGTGGGAATCTTCATTCCTCGTTATAGGGAGAAGGTAGCAAAGTATAAATTTCTCTCAACTGGGTATCTTTTTACACGGGGAAACGTGGCGAAAATAGACTTTTTTTGAAAAAAGTTCAAAAATAAATAAACTTTATAAATGAGTAATAAGGTTATTTTGGCTATCCAAAATGATGAGACCGATCCCCCACATTTAGTAGGTAAATGGTTAGAGGAGATTGGCTTTGAAGTTAAAGTTTTAGAACCTTATAAAGGTGACCAAGTTCCAAATAAAGTCCCAAGTGATGTTGTTGCACTTATGCCACTTGGCGGGCATATGGGCGCAATGGATGACCATATTGCACCTTGGCTTAGTGCCGAACGTGATTTACTCGCAGATGCTGTTTCGAAAGATTTTCCAATTTTTGCAATCTGTTTGGGGGCTCAACTTCTGGCCGCGGCAACCGATGGAAAAGTTGAGCGTATGAAAAGTAATGAAATTGGTATCTATCAAATTAATTCAGTAACTGATGACGAGATTGTGAATTTTGGTCCTTCCGCGATAACTACCCAGTGGCATGAAGATCATGTCACCAAATTGCCGACCGGAGCAATTCGATTGGCGGCAAGTGAACTTTGCCCAAATCAGATTTATAAAATGGGAAGTCACACATACGCATTCCAATCCCACCCGGAAGTAGATGCCGCAATTGTCACTCGTTGGGAGAAGGATGCCGATAATGCCTTTATTGAATCGGGCTCAGTATCTGTAAAAGAGAGAGTTGCCGCATCTGAAGCAGAGTTAATTAAGACTTGGAAGCCCATAGTTCAAAAATGGGGCCGCTCAATACTTTAATTCAAAATTAAAAAAGCCCCTCAATTTCTTGAGGGGCTTTTCCTTTAACTTTTTAGATATTCTCTAAATTGTTGTCTTTGGACCAGTGAACCACTTCTTTACAGATAGGTGCCACCAAATCCAGAGGAATAGCAATGCTCCGCCTGTAACAATCGGTGCGTAATTAACTGCAGTCCAGTTAAAGTCTTTATGTCCTGGCCAACCCTGAGGAACTGTTGGGAGGATAAAGTAAATGGATATAACGATGATTTCTAATGTAGCAAGGACATTCATCCACTTGTACTTAGAACCGTTATGCCACTCGCCTGCTTTAAATGAATTACCTGCGCGAAGACGTAGATAAATTGGAATCATAAAAGCAAGGTAAAGACCAATCACGCAGACAGAGACAATTGCATAGAATGCAGTTGGAACTCCAGCAGATGATTTGTATAGAGCAGGCAGTGTCAGAAGTACACCAAAGAATGCAGAGACAAGAACTGCATTTACTGGGGTTCTGCGCTTATCAACTTTTCGCCAATTCTTATGTCCAGGTACTGCGCCATCTCGTGAGAATGCAAACAACATACGTGAACATGATGTTAAGCATGCAGTAACGCAGAATAATTGACCTGCAGTTGTAATTAGCATGACCAACTTAAATGAGAAAGTGTGGCCTAATGCTGAATAAAGAACCGCTATAACTGAACCCATTCCAAAAGGATTAACTTTTGGATCAGCCGAGTTGATCATGTCGGTATTTGTGGCCGCAAATAGGAAGCCTAGAAGAAGAACATATCCACCGATTGCTGAGTACCAGATTGATTGCCAGATTCCTCTAGCCGATGACATATGTGCACCAACAGTCTCTTCAGAAAGGTGAGCGGAGGCATCAAACCCAGTAATTGTGTACTGGGTAAGCAAGAAGCCAAGTGGTAGAACGTAGAACCAATAACTTCCGTGAGAGAAACCTGAATTATTGATCTGTTGAGTGAACACCCATTTAATCGATTGGTGTTTAGTTGGAACCATGAAAAGGATAGCGATTACAACTGCAGATCCAAATACATGCCACCAAACAGATATGTTGTTGATAACCGCAAGTAAGTGACTACTAAACACATTTATCAAAGTCACTAAGACCATAATTATTAAGAAGAGGGCGAACTGCTGCTTTATGTAGTCGCCGCCAAATGATGTAGCCCAACCACCAAAGAAATCCCCCAGAATAATATTTAGGAAAGAAGCAGCTCCATAAGCAACGGATGCAGTTACCGCAACAAGTCCAATAAGGTTTAACCAACCGGTGTAGTAACCGGCTTTTGCTCCACCTAATTTTGCCGCCCACCAATAGATTCCGCCTGAAGTCGGAAATGCCGATGCAAGTTCTGCAAGACAGAAACCAATAATCAGAATAAATGCGGAGATAAGTGGCCAACCAAGAGCAATAGCAACTGGTCCGCCGTTATTCCATGCTTGCCCAAATGTTGTAAAACAACCTGCAAGAATTGAGATGATCGAGAACGAAATTGCGAAGTTAGAGAAGCCCGACCAAGATCTATTAAGTTCTTGTTTATAACCGAGTTCCGCTAGTCGGCGCTCGTCATCTTCAAATGATTGTGGCATTAAGTAGTCCATCCCTTCTGTGATGTTAAGCAGAGTGTGCCTTGCCTCTCACTGAATTACTAGCACCTGGAGGAAGAATTTAGAAAAAGTTCATTGTTCAAGGGGTCAACAGGCGAGTAATCTCAGGTAATTACTCAGCCTTAAACGGAAAATGGAGAAGACCTTGACTTTGATGATTAAGTCGATTGAGGAACTTAAGAGCGCTATCGAAAGAGGGGATATCGATACCGTCGTAGTTGGTGCCACTGATATGCAGGGTCGGTTACAGGGAAAACGTATCCATGCCCCATTTTTTCTGGCAGATACTTTAAAGAATGGAACTGAAGGATGTAATTACTTACTTGCGGTAGATAT
>CAWULH010000048.1:0-5604 GCA_963923215.1 uncultured bacterium | reverse complement strand
ATTGAGGCCATCGAATCTGCACCTACATTTCCATTGGGTGTAGGAGCAGCTTGTCCTTGGCAATATGTTGCATTTGCAGGATCTCCTACAAATGCATATTTGCGGAAACTGGTTCCTGAACTGGTCCAACTATGCCAACCACAAAATTGAATCTTGCCTGTGTTAAAGCCATTTACTTTAATATCGTTGCTTGTTATGACTATGTAGATTCCATTTTCATCATTAGGGGAAGAGGAAGAAGCATCGTTAACAATTTTTAGAATACTGGATTGAGTCAAAGTGCTTCCATACTTAGCAGCATTAGTTGTTATAAATGAACTTCCTGCAAATGTTAAATTTTGAATACTATTTTTTGAAGTTGCATTTCTAGAATAATAATTTTGAAGTATATTTTTCCAGCGATCACTTAAACCAAGATTTGTAATGAGGTTATTTGTGAAATTTGCATAATCCAAATTAACTGGATTTGATGATGGGGATGAAGGTGTTTTCCAGGAACCATACCAAATCAAATAAACTTTTGGAGTCAGAATAACTGGGCTTCCTACAGTGTAGGCTATCGATGAGTTATCCACCGCTGCCGCATACAACTTACCGGTACCTAATTGGCTTAGTCCTGAACCAGAGCCATTATCTTTCCTGATACCTTTGATGACAACTGGATTCATGCCAGATTCAATCTCTTGATAATTTCCTTGATTTAAAATTCTTTGTGGATCCCGAGCATCTTGCTTGGGTAACCCAGAAGAATTAGCCTGATTTTTTTGTCCGCCATCTTCTGCAAAAGCCGTATTCACTCCAAAAAAGACAGCAATTGCCGCGACAATCACAAGGAATTTCTTCATGGGTATATTTTAGGCGTTTTGTGAGTATTTTGCTAGATGGCGTTACTAAATGCCTGCATGATCGCATCGATAAGTACTTGAATATCAACTACATCATGTTTAATCAGATAGGTGCTTCCCTTGGGAAGCTCTGAGATTCGCTTTTTGAGTTGGGTAGGATCCAAGAAGGCAGTCAAAAGCACTATCCCGATCTGAGGTTGGAATTTCCTTAATTGATTAGCCAAATCTATTCCGTTAGGGCCAGGTCCTAGATTGTAATCAAGCACTGCAACTTCAGGCCGATTCTGTTTAGCGAAATTCAGAGCATCTTTTACAAAGGCAGTATCAAAAACGACATTTATCTTGTTTTTTAACAATGAATTTTTTATAACATTTCTCGTCGTCTCATCGTCTTCAACCATCATCACTGAAATCTGACTTAGATCACGAATCATTTTTGAACCTCTTCCAGGCTCATAGTAAGTGAGAATTGTGTACCTGAATCAATATTTTGTAATCGCCATCTACCGTCAGAAATTAAATTAAATAATTTTGTACCTAGACCAAATCTGGTCTGTAGTTCAGGGACTTTGTAATTAGAATCATCAGTCAAGGTGATATGAACTTCGGAATTATCCAAATTCCTCAATTTTAGAGACAATTTGCTACTTTTGCCGTGTCGCACAGAGTTTGATATTGCTTCTTCGATGACTTCACCAAGATCCTTCATACGCGAGCATTTTGTCTCTAGCAAAGCTGGATCAATCTCATATTCGATTTCGACCAATCCTTCCCAAGGAGTAAGTCGACTCGTGACTTCCGAGAGGCAATTTCGATTATCCTCGTTTATTTCCAATGCTGGATTTTTTAATAATTCAATTAAAGCCGCCAACGACCCAGTTATCGCATTTGTATCATTTGAAAGTTCTGCTTGCTTCAAACGAAGTGCCGTAGCGGAGAGCCTGGTCAGGATTTTGCCATGCACATGCATCGCCCAGGTGTGAGATAAAGTTTGAACAAATTCCACTTCGATGACTTTACTTATTGCTTGCTTCAAGCCTTGGCTAACAATTAGGTTTCCACTTTCAATGAAATTAATAGTTGACTCTTGGATAAGTTGGATAACCCGCATTATTATCAAGTATCCGATTGGCACGAAAAACAGAATTGATATTAATGGGTAGTCCCTACGATCATTCGGGAAAAGATAATCTCCAATAAATTGAGTTAGCGCCGGCGTAAGTCCAATTATAAGGACTAAAAATGAAGAGATTCTTAATGTGTGGTCTTTAGAAGATTTAATAACTTTATAATGTGCGAAAGATAAAGCAAATGAAAGTGTTAGTAATGAAGTAAAAACAAAAAGGAATTGATTCAATGGTAAGAAACGGACCATTGAAGGCAATAGTGAAGTGATCAAAACCAGAGGATAAACAGAAATTGGCAGTGGATTGCTTTTCAAAGTTTGCCAATAAAGCAAGCTATATTGCCTAGAGAAGAGTTTTATCGAATATATCGCTTGTTTTACATAACTCTGCTCATCCGTTTTCTTTCCGCTCTCCTCCAATTTCATCGAGAATTTTCTGAGTTCATTCCCAGCTAATATCTTCTCAAATTTATCAACTTTTTGAAATTGATTATCTTGATCGCCTTGTAATGCTTCAATTTTTTCAATTAAGCCAGAACAGATCTTCAACAATTCTTGGTAAATATTCTGTGTGACTTTGTTTCTAATATTTGCAAAATCTTCTGAATTGCGGACTGATTTGCGAGTTTGGATTATTAGCCTCTCTTCATATCTCGAGATACTTCTAATAATGTCTTGACGCTTACCGCCTAAGATTAAAATATTGGGAAACCAAAAACATCCTTGTATAAAATCGATAAATATACTGGTACCAAAGGGCATCACATTTTCATTTAAATATCTTCCTAAGCCCAAGTAAATTGTGCTTGCAATAATCGCTACTACAAACCCAATCATGCTCAGGGAAAAGTAATTGGCCTTATTTACAAGATTCTTTCGTAAATAACTTCTGTAAATTAAGAGTAGAACTGTAATTACAGAGGTATGAACAAACGACATAACTAATAAATTTTCTAGATTAGCGTTTTTATATTGTGAATAGTTCCCACTAATAATTGAAATTTCTAATAAAAGAATTCCAATTGGAATTAATGAGAAATCAAATTTATTTTTTTTGATTAAATATTCTTTAAAATCCCTCATTTAACAATTACTTTGCCTTGATGCCATAATTTAACCGCGGCAACCCTCGGATTGATTTTTGGATTGTTATTAACGCCAAGCGCAGCAAAAGTACGTTGAATCAATGCTTCAGCAGCTCTTAAAGAAATATCTCTTTCTTCGGCAATGGCTGCATTGGAAAGCCCTTCTGAGAGCATTTTTAGGATTTCCGCTTGATTTGAAGTGATTACTATTCGGTCTTCGGTATCAACTTGAAATTCATCGTGAAAGCCGTTTCTTGCTATTGATTCTTCGATTGCGCCAATCAGATTCTCTTTTGAAGTTATATTGGATTTAACTACATAGACCGAGCCGCTGGGTATGCGACTGGCATCAGATATCGCTAAGTGTGGTGACGCATGGGCGGTCATAACGACCATACCTGTCCAAGGCCGTTCTTGGGCAATATGTGACAGAAGGTCTGCACCGTCAGGACCTGGGCCTAAGTCCAAATCTGTTAAGACCACGTGCGGATCAAAGTTCTCAAGATTGGATAGCGCTTCGGACACGGACTTAACGGTATTTACTTCGATTCCGCTAGCATCAAGAAGTTCACCAACGATATTACGTGTGAAGGTTTCATCCTCGACCATTAAGACTCGAATGGCTCTTTTACCTTCAGTCATCTCTGAAGGGTAACAAAAATAAGAAAAGAAAGGGGGTCTGGACTCAATTAATCCATGAAATTCAGTTGCTTATTCGGTTTTTACTTATCTGAAAAAGCCGATTAAATATAAGTTCAATAGGCTTTTTCAGTGAGAAAAAGTGGCTGGCTCTTTTTAAGTGTTACATGGCTGGTACTTGCGCTTTTTGTGACATGGAATTCCCTGGCAGATTCAACAACCCCACCCGAGCCAACGCCAACAAGCACACCAGCTCCTGAGCCAGTTGCAAGTAGCTCAAGTACTCCGAGCGCATCCGCATCTCCAAACCCGATTAGTTCCACCGCTGGTTCGGATGGCAATTCAATATCTGGCAGCAATGACACAGCGTCACCCTCGGATTCACCTTCTGCATCACCAACGCCACCACCTATCGAGCCTCTGGCCGATCAAAGCATGTACTTGATTATGCCCAGGACAATTCCGGTGGACCCCAGGGCTCATAGCGCATTAATTCCTCAAATATTTTTTATTGGCCCTGGATCACTTTTGTTATGTATTGATTCGAATAATATCTCTTTTAATTTTCCTGAAAATGACCAAGTGCAAATGTTGGGTAATGGCTCGGAACATCTATTACTGACCGGCTCGTACGCCAGCATTTCAAGCCTATTTAATTCATCCAATGGAACTCGGGTGATCTCCAATCTTTCGGGGATTGGCAATAGCCAGGCGCTTTTTAGGTTTGTGGCCATGAGCGAACCCAGCACAGATAAATCGTTTTGTTCTGGCGGAATTTCGAGTAATACCCGAACTTTAAGTTTCAAAGCCCTACAACTGACCTTAAACATTGTTAAGGCAAGTGTTAATGTGAAGAAGTAGAGGAGAGCGGTAACGGATGTTAAATTCACCTTTGAGTGGTGGAACAAAGCTGGCCAAGCGACCACTTAGTTCACATAAGAAGAAATTATTCTTTGGACTTGCTGCAGTTACCTCTATTCCCTTGCTTCTTTCTACTTTTGCTGCCAATGTAACAATCGGAACCGGCACCCTTGAATTTGGTCAAGGTTCACAACAAGCAATCGCCTGTGATGACACTGTTTATGTGGCTTTAGGTGAAGAGTGGCATGCAAATCCGGTTTCCGGAGATCCTTCAAATGGTTTTTTTAGAGTCAGAACCGCAACCATCTCTAACTTAAATTTGGAGAGCTGTCTGGGAAGAAAATTACGAATTCGTTTAATCGATAATTCAAGCTCGGAAATGCTGATTGGCAGTTTGCCGGATTCTAAAGTGCTTGAGATTGTCCTTCCGAAGGCAGTACCGACCTCAAACGAAACAGATTCCAGCGCGCTGGGATTAAAGTATCTAACTACTTTAGGCCAGCCAATTGTCGGAACCGTGGCAGCCAGCGTAAATCTTAATGTTTCTGGTGTATCTGTTTATGATGGTTCAGCTCTTAGCACTACCAACGCTGATGCCATGTTCTTCCTAGATCCAACTTCTACTTTGGTCAATATTGATGGAGCGAATGTACATAGAGCAACTGTAGAAACTGTAAATAACCCAAATTAGAAAAGTCATAGATGACATTTGGGACAAAGAACTTCATCAAGTTATATCTAGGCGCAGCAGTAATTCTTGCAACCAGCATGGGTTCGATCCTCGCGGGTAATATTTTGGCTAGTAAAACAAAAAATATTGAATTTGGCGCAGGTCAATACTTTCTA
Organism: uncultured bacterium; assembly: GCA_963923215.1. GTDB lineage: Bacteria > Actinomycetota > Actinomycetes > Nanopelagicales > Nanopelagicaceae > AAA044-D11. Next base: position 202 of record CAWULH010000048.1, on the reverse strand, counting down.
AAATCATGTAACACCTGGATCAATATAAATATAATCTCAGGAGAGACTGGTTCTTATGGCGCACCTGCCGGTCTTTCACCCTTAACAGGCGTTGAAGTCACCGGCATAAATACCGCAAAATGTCTTGGCACACATTTGACGGTGAAGGCGCAGGCAAAAGACGGGCAATTCCTGCCACTTCTTCGTACGGAGCCTGTTTCAT
>CAWULH010000047.1:0-5735 GCA_963923215.1 uncultured bacterium | reverse complement strand
GTATTCTCAAAGATAAAAAGTCTTTTTCATTGGAGTAAAAATAAAGTTGGTGATGCAAGAGCAGCTCGTGCTGAAAAGTTTGAAATCTCAGATACACCGCCTTTTGAAACTCCACTTGTTCAAGGTTTTAATGAACCTTTGATTGATGAGGATGAGGAGATTGATGAAGAGTCGTTTGACGAAGAATTTACGGTGGAACTTCCAAAAGCGCAGACAACACCAAGTGCCCCGAAGAGAATGGCGCAATTACTAATTCGAGGCGATAAGAAATATGTTCTTCCTTCTCCGGATTTATTGAAATCCGGAACACCTCCAAAGGCAAAATCAAAAGTTAATGACACAGTTGTCGAGAGTTTAAAGGAAGTTTTTGAACAGTTTGGTGTTGATGCCGAAGTTACCGGATTTATGCGTGGTCCTACAGTTACTAGATATGAAGTCGAACTTGGTGCAGGAGTTAAAGTAGAGGCAATATCGACTCTTTCTAAAAATATCGCGTATGCAGTAGCAAGTTCAGATGTTCGAATTCTTTCGCCAATACCTGGTAAATCAGCGGTTGGTATTGAGATTCCAAATACTGATCGAGACATCGTTGCACTTGGAGATGTGCTCCGCTCTCAAGTTGCGACAGGTGATCCACATCCAATGGTTATTGCTCTTGGTAAAGATGTTGAAGGGAATTTCATCTGTGCTAACTTGGCAAAAATGCCACACTTATTAGTTGCTGGTGCAACCGGTGCTGGAAAATCTTCAATGATTAATTCGCTTGTAGTTTCGATTCTGATGCGGGCAACGCCGGATGATGTTCGTCTCGTGATGATTGATCCAAAACGAGTTGAATTAAATGGCTATGAAGGAATTCCACATTTAATAGCACCAATTATTACCAATCCAAAAAAGGCGGCAGATGCACTTGCTTGGGTAGTTCGAGAAATGGATTCAAGATATGACGATCTATCGGCCTTTGGTTTCCGCCATATTGATGATTTCAATAAAGCCGTTCGCGCTGGAAAAATTTCTCCGCCGGCAGGTAGTGAGAGAGAACTCGAACCCTATCCGTACTTACTTGTAATTATTGATGAATTAGCAGACCTTATGATGGTTGCTGCGAAAGAAGTTGAAGAGAGCATAGTTCGTATTACGCAATTGGCTCGTGCCGCAGGTATCCATTTGGTAATTGCAACACAACGACCAAGCGTTGATATCGTCACTGGTTTGATTAAGGCAAATGTGCCATCACGTCTCTCTTTTGCCACATCAAGTCTTGCGGATTCACGAGTTATTCTCGATGCACCTGGTGCTGAGAAGTTGGTGGGTCAGGGAGATGGTTTATTTATGCCAATGGGCGCATCGAAACCGCTTCGAATTCAAGGCGCTTATGTTTCAGAGCGGGAAGCTGAAGCGGTTGTAAATCATGTTCGCAGTCAATTAGATCCTGTCTATCAAATGGATTTAAATTCTCCTGTTCGCCCGCAAATTATTGAAGATGAAATAGGTGACGATATGGATGAATTGCTCCAAGCAATTCAATTAGTAGTATCGACACAATTTGGTTCGACTTCCATGTTGCAACGAAAACTTAGAATTGGTTTTGCTAAAGCAGGCAGGTTGATGGATCTTATGGAGAGTAGGGGAATAGTTGGACCTTCTGAAGGTTCAAAGGCCAGAGCTGTTCTGATAAATGCGGAGCAGATGCCAGAAGTACTTGAGCGCCTACAAGGGAATATTTAGCCAACTAGGGGTCAGTTCCAGGGCTATTTCTTTTCTTAAACCTTCAAATTTTTTGACCCATTGAATTTCCTCTTTTAGACTTTCCTCCTTCCCCAATTCAAAGAGGTTTTATGTCAGATCGCCAAACACTTGGAGGCTTAATTCGCAGTGCACGCGAAGCATCTGGCTATTTAATTTCAGATATTGAGAAGATTACAAAAATACCTTCTTATATCTTAAAAGATATCGAATTAGACAAATTCGCTTCTGCTGGTGGAACGACGTATGTTCGCGGGCATATTCGAACCCTTTCCAAACTTTTTACAATTGACAGTGAGCCTTTACTAGCTCTCTTTGAAGAACAGACTGGTGAGATAGATCGTCCAATGATTGATTTACTCGCAGAAAATAATGTGACGACGATTGAAAATAAAAAGAGAAGTCTTTCTTATAAAACTTTAGGAGTTGCTGCCGGATTAGTTGTGGTACTTGCAGTCGCTCTTCCAGCCGTACTTTCTTTCACAAAAACCCATAAGACTGATTCTCTAAATTCAGGATCATCAAATTCAACTGCTTCCCCCTCAAATGTTGTTGCGACAAAGACGAGCGGAGTAGTTGTAGTAATTACTGGAGTGAGTGGAAAATCTTGGGTAGGGATCCAGGACTCGACAGGTGCACAAATATTTAGCGGCCAGATAAAGGTTGGTTCATCGCAGACTTTTAAAGATAACCAACAGTTAAATTTGACTATTGGAAATGCCGGTGCTGTTAATCTCAATGTAAATGGAAAAGATCTTGGTACCCCAGGAAATATAGGTGAAGTAGTTCATCTTTCTTTTGGGCCAAATGATTCAAACCGAGGATAGTTTCCTTTACTAGGTAAACTTTGGGCGATGAGCGCCACGAAAATTAAAGTTTCTCTAACGACTTTGGGCTGCTCCCGAAATGAAGTTGATTCTGAAGAATTGGCTGGAAGATTAAACGCAGATGGATGGGAATTAGTTTCCGATCCAAGCGAGGCCGAAGTTGTTGTAATTAATACTTGTGGATTTATTGAGAGTGCCAAAAAAGATTCTATCGATGCATTAATTGAAGCAAATTCTCTTAAGAGTTCTGGTGTAGCTAAGGCAGTTGTTGCTGTCGGTTGTATGGCAGAAAGATATGGAAAAGAATTAGCAAAAGAATTGCCGGAAGCTGATGCAATCTTAGGTTTTGATGATTACAAAGATATCTCAAATCGTTTAAATACTATTCTGAGCGGTGGACAGGTATCAGCACCGACTCCTCGTGATCGACGTGAACTACTTCCAATTTCACCTGTGGACAGACAAGAGGAAGTTGAAATAAAAGAATTTGCTAGAAAACGACTGGATAACTCACCTCTTGCACCACTTAAAATTGCATCAGGTTGTGATCGTAAGTGCGCATTTTGCGCAATTCCGCAATTTCGCGGTGCTTACATTTCTAGAAGACCAACAGAAGTTATAAATGAAGCGAAATGGCTTGCTGAAAATGGCGTAAGTGAACTCTTCCTAGTCTCAGAAAATACAACCTCTTATGGAAAAGATTTAAGAGATCTACAGTTGATGGAGAAATTACTCCCAGAACTTGCTCAAATTGATGGGATAGAACGAATTCGTCTTTCCTACCTACAACCCGCTGAAATCAGACCAACTTTGCTTCAGGCAATGGTAGCGACGCCTAAAGTTGTTCCTTATTTTGATCTCTCTTTCCAACATTCAAGCGGAACTGTTTTGAGAAGAATGCGTCGCTTTGGAGATAGCGAAAAGTTCCTACACCTCCTCTCGCAGATCCGGGCCTTAAATCCAGAAGCTGGGATTCGTTCCAATTTTATTGTTGGCTTCCCGGGTGAAACTGAAGCGGAGTATGAAGATTTAATTAATTTCATTTCGAAAGCCAGACTTGATGCAATTGGAATATTTGGTTATTCAGATGAGGATAAGACTGAAGCAATTGGATTAGAAAATAAAATTGATGAAGATGTAATAAATGAGCGAGTTTCTGAGTTAACTACTCTTGTAGATGAATTAATTACACAGCGCGCTGAAGAGAGAATCGGGCAGAGAGTTAGAGTTTTAATTGAAGACTCAGAGAGTGGTGAAGGTCGAGCCGAGCATCAGGGACCTGAAGTAGATGGATCTACTTTTATACGTGGTCGAAATAAATTTAGAGTTGGGGAATATGTCGATGCCATCGTCAGTGAAGTTGAGGGCGTAGATTTGGTGGCAACACCATTATGAGTATTGCAAAACCAAATCTCCCGAACTCGCTGACAATTTTTCGAATTATCGCCCTACCTTGGTGCGCATATGCATTATTTAAGAACGGTGGAAATGATCACACTTGGCAGATCATTGCTTGGAGCTCTTTCTTTCTTGTCGGGCTCACCGATATTTTTGATGGGAGACTTGCCAGGGCTCGGAAACAAATAACTAGTTTTGGAACTTTCCTAGATCCAGTCGCAGATAAGTTTGCGATTGGAACAGCAATGATTGGATTATCAATTCAACATAAATTTGCCTGGTGGGTGACATTTGTAATTCTCTTTCGTGAAGTTGGAATTACCATTTTGCGATTATCAGTTATTAAGCGAAAGGGAGTTATTCCTGCAAGTAAAGGTGGGAAGCTGAAGACCTTCTTTGTCGGGTTTGGAATTGGATTCTACGTTCTACCACTCTCTCAAAATTTGTATCTGGCTAGAGATATTTTTATGGGCATCGGGGTATTCCTTACTGTGGTGACAGGTATCGATTACTTACGGAAAGCGTTTTCAAAATGAGTGCTGAATTAATTGTTAAAAAATTAAAGAAGAAGAAGTTGACACTTGCTGTCGCTGAATCAATTACTGGCGGAGGAATTGGTAGCGCAATCACTGATATTGCTGGATCCTCTGAAATTTTTCTCGGGGGAGTTATTGCATACAGCGATGAAATTAAAATTCGTGAACTTGGAATCTCTAAAAACAATTTAAAGAAATTCTCTGCGGTAAGCGAAGAAGTTGCGATTGCTATGGCAGATGGAGTGCGGAAGAAATTTAAAAGCGATTTTGCAATTTCGACTACTGGCGTTGCAGGTCCCGGGAAGTCATATGGACAGAAGGCGGGTACGGTTTGGATTGCAATTTCTAGCAGAAATAACACCGTTGCAATTCCACTTGCACTCAAGGGTGATAGAAAATCTATTCGCAACGCAACAATTGAAAGTGCATTTGCAACCTTTTCCCGTATTATTGGGGTATGACTTTGCTCCGTACTCACTTGGGTAGTGCACTGCGTGCTGCACGCGTTTCACAAGAACGCACTCTTCGTGATGTCGCAAAGAGTGCAAAAGTCTCACTTGGTTATTTGTCTGAAGTTGAGCGCGGACAGAAAGAAGCTTCTTCAGAGTTATTAAATTCAATCTGTATTGCATTAGATCTTCAGCTTTCAAAAGTGCTTACTGACGTCTCAAATAAAGTAGCAGCAACTGAAGTTAAGAAGCTTAAAGTTGTGGAAGAGGCTGCTTAGTTTAAATACTTAGCAATATTCATTTATGGCGTTACAAAATCGCACAAGGGAAGCAATTCTCCAGGGTGCTAAATCAGAAATTGCCGAAGTTGGTTCATATGAATCCAATATGGTGGATATTTCGACCAAGGCGCAGGTCTCTCGGGCAACTGTCTACAACCATTTTGCAGATAAAGAAGAGATGATTCTTGCCCTTATTGAATCTGAAATCGAACGTCTAACGGAATTGGCCCAGAAAGCACCTTCGCCACGCGATGCACTTTATGAATTGTCACGAGATATTTCAAAAGATCCCGCTCTGGCAAAGATGAGAACTACCGATCCTGCCGATATCGCAAAGTTTGTAACGCAAACTGACCATCCGCTCTGGCGATTGGCAATTGAAAATGCCATGAAAGTCTTTGGTCCAACAAATGGAAGTCTTGTTGTGCATTGGTTAATTAGTCAGATTGGTTCACCGCTTTCGGAAGGTGAGTCCTCAATTCAATCTGAGAAACTAGC
>CAWULH010000046.1:0-5787 GCA_963923215.1 uncultured bacterium | reverse complement strand
CCCTACATAGGAGGTCTTTTGTGGGTCGTCGTGCAGTAATTTCAAAGTCTTTCATTGCCACCTTTTCGCTATTAGCGACAGTGGTAATTGGAATAGGTAGTTCATCCTCGGCAAATGCGGCGCCGCTAGCACCATACGATGCAAAGCATGCAGGTGGAACGGTTACTTTGCTTGCAGCAGCAGCTGCTGGAACTTTAGATCCAAAGGTAAATTACACAGCGCAGTACTGGCAGCTCTATCAGGCTTCTTATGATGGATTATTAACATTTAGTTATGGAACTGGTGCCACTACTTTTAATGTTGTTCCAGACTTAGCGGAGGCATTACCAACTATTTCAAATGGTGGAAAGACTCTTACATTTAAATTAAGAAGCGGAATTAAATTTTCCAATGGTAAACCGGTAACAGTGGCTGACGTAAAAGCTTCATTTGAAAGAATTTTTAAGGTTTCATCTCCAACTGCGGGCTCTTTCTATAATGGAATTGTTGGTGCAGATGCATGCCTTAAGACTCCAGCAAGTTGCAAATTAGATCAAGGAGTAGTTGTAGATCCTAAAACAAATTCAGTAGTAATTAATTTGACTGCAGCTGATGACGCAATTCTTTCTAAACTAGCTGTTCCGCATGCAGTTATCAATCCGGCTGATGCACCATCTAAGGATGCAGGTTCAACAATTATCCCTACAACTGGTGCTTATATGTTTAAGTCATACGATGCGAATAAGCAGTTGATAATGGTTCGCAATCCATACTTTAAAGAGTGGAATAGGGATGCTCAACCTCAAGGGTATCCTGATCAAATTGTTTTTAAGTTTGGAGTAACACCAACTGCTCAAGTAACTGCAGTAGAAAATAACCAAGCAAATTGGGGATTTGATCCAATTCCTGCAGACCGTTTAAGTGAGATTGGTACTAAATATTCTTCCCAAGTTCACATTAATCCTTTAACTGCTATGTGGTACTTACCGATGAATGTTAATTTGGCGCCGTTTAATAATGTAAAGGCACGCCAAGCAGTTAATTATGCGATTGATCGCGCAGCCATGGTTAAAATTTTTGGTGGCAGTTCTTTAGCAGCGCCAGTATGTTCATTCCTTCCACCAAACTTTCCTGGTCACGTTGACTATTGCGGATATACCAAGGGAGCAACGCCAGATAAACCTGCAAAGGCTTGGTCTGCTCCAGATTTAGAACTTGCTAAGAAATTAGTGAAAGAGTCGGGAACCGCAGGTCAGGCAGTAGGAATAGTTGTTTCAGATGATGATGTAAATAAGCAGATGGGTGTTTACTTGCAATCTGTACTGAATTCAATTGGATACAAAGCAACTGTAAAACCAATTTCTGGAAATATCCAATTTACTTACATTCAAAACACTAAGAATAAGGTGCAAATCTCAGTAACACAGTGGTATCAAGATTATCCAGCAGCATCTGATTTCTTATATGTCCTATTAGGATGTGCATCATTCACCCCTAATTCTGATTCATCAATCAATATGGCGGGATACTGCAATAAATCTATTGATGCAAAGATGAAAGCAGCAATTGCCAAGGGTGTCACTGATCAGGCAGCAGCCAACGTAATGTGGGGCGCAATTGATCAAGAAATCATGAAGGATGCACCTGTTGCGGTGGCCTTTACTCCTAAGCAACTCGACTTTATATCTTCTGGAACAAAGAATTACATTTTCTCTCTCCAGTACAAGATGTTCGTAAGTCAACTTCAAGTTAAATAAGTAATTAAAGGGTTGCGTGTCCTTTAAGGAAAGTAGCGAAGCAGTCTTCTCTGAATCTCCAGGGAAGACTGCTTTTCGCAAACTTAGGAAAGATAAGAGATCTTTAGTCGCGCTTACGATTCTATTCTCAGTAATTGTTCTTTCTTTTGCGGCCCCTATTTATGCTAAATATATTGCTCATACCGATCCATTTAAATCAAACCTAAACGGTACGATTTCAATTAATGGAAAAGATGTGCAATTACTGCAACCTTCAACTACTGGATTAGGTCTTGGAGTTACGCCGATAGGTCCCACATGGAATCCAACAAAGTATTTTCTGGGTTCTGATTCACAAGGAAGAGATGTTGCAGCCCGATTACTTTATGGTGGTAGATCAACTCTAATAATTGGAACAAGTGCAGGTCTGCTCTGCGTATTACTCTCATTATTAATTGGAATTTTTGCCGGATACAGACGCGGCTGGCTCGATTCAGTACTTTCTAGGTTGCTCGACATTATTTGGGCTTTTCCAGTTTATTTGCTTGCGATTAGTCTTTCTGTAGTTCTTTTAACTTCAGGTTTAAGTTTTGGTTTTATACATTTCGGACCAGGTTCATTCGCATTGCCAATTTTTATCATCGGTATCGTCTATATCCCATATGTTGCTAGGCCAATTAGGGCGCAAGTATTAGCACTCCGTGAGCGAGAGTTTGTTAGAGCGGCGATTGGAACTGGTGCCAAACATTCCACAATAGTATTTCGAGAAATCTTTCCAAATGTAATGCCAAGCGTCATAGTTTTTATTCCGATAATAGTTTCACTCTCAATGCTCACAGAATCAGCATTATCTTTCTTATCAATCGGAGTTCAGCCTCCGGCAGCTTCTTGGGGGACAATAATTAATGATGGTCTAGCCCTGCTTTATACCCGACCTTTTGTGGGAATTGCTCCTGGTTTAATGATCGTATTAACTGCAGCGGCCTTAAATCTTTATGGAGATGCTGTAAGGGATGCAATGGATCCTAAATCCAGAGGTAGAGCAGAGTAATGCTGTCATTTATCGTTCGCCGTTTTGCTGCAATGTTATTTGTCCTAATCTCAATTTCAATTCTGGTATTCCTAATATTTTTCGCAACTCCAGGAGTGGATCCTGCTGCTCGTATTGCCGGAAGAAATGCGGACCAAGAGACTTTGATGCAAGTTCGCCATTCATTTGAATTGGATAAACCTCTTCCAGCGCGTTACTTGTCGATGATGCGACACCTTTTTATCTCTCAAGATTTAACTTCATATGTGAATAGAGGTGCCCGCGTAATTCCACAATTAACTCAAGCCATACCTGCCACACTTTCTCTTGTAATAGGCGCTGCAATTATTTGGTTAGTGGCTGGCATATATTTTGGAATTCTGGCTGCCAAATCAAAACGAAAATGGGTTGACCCAACTATTGGTTTTATAGGAATTGTGGGTATTTCTTTACCTGTTTATTGGTTAGGTGAAGTAGTCAATTTAATAACGCAGTCCAAATTGCACAGCTCTGTTTTCCGGTGGCTTCCGCCATTAGGTTATGTGGGTTTGACTGAAAATCCTTGGCAATGGTTTTTGCGTCTTATCTTTCCGTGGTTGACCTTGGCAGTTCTTTATGCGGGAATTTATGTTCGAGTTCTAAGAAATGAAATAACTGTAGTTATGGGGGAAGATTACATAAAAACAGAGCGGGCCAAAGGAGCTAGCGAGAAACGAATCTTGTATAAACATGCTACCCGCATGAGTCTCATTACTTTAGTATCACTATTTGGCCTAGATTTTGGTGCACTGGTTGGAGGCTATGCACTTTTAACTGAAGTTGTTTTTGGTATCCAAGGTGTTGGAAAATTAACTTTTGATTCACTTCAAAACTTTGATCTACCAGTAATTCTGGCGACTGTTATGTATGCGTCGTTTTTTGTTGTATTAATGAATGCCCTAGTTGATGTTTTATACGCTGTTTTAGATCCAAGGGTTCGTCGTGTCTGAGAAAATATTAAGTGTACGAGATTTGCGCGTCTCATTTGAAACTCGTCGCGGCATAGTAAAGGCAGTAAATGGCCTGAGTTTCGATTTAAATCGAGGTGAAACTCTTGGCATAGTTGGGGAGTCTGGATCAGGTAAGTCCGTTTCAATGAACGCAGTTATGGGGCTGCTCCGTGATCAAAATGTAAAAGTCTCTGGCGAAGTTATTTTTAAGGGCGCGAATCTTCTAACTAAAAGTGACGAAGAGATGCAATCAATCCGTGGAAAAGAAATAGCTATGGTATTTCAAGATCCAATGACTGCATTAACTCCGGTATACACAGTCGGTTGGCATATAGTCGAACAGATAAGACTTCATACAAAAATTAGTAAAGAGAAAGCACGCCAAAGAGCTATTGAAATTCTAGATGAAGTCGGCATACCCGATCCCCACCGCCGTGTTGATCAATATCCTCACGAATTTTCTGGTGGAATGCGGCAACGGGCAATAATCGCTATGGCACTCGGATTAAATCCAGCATTACTAATTGCCGATGAGCCAACAACTGCATTAGATGTAACAATTCAAGCACAAATTCTCGATCTACTAACTCGCTTACAAAAAGAACATAACTCTGCAATCGTCATAATTACTCATGATATGGGAGTCGTATCTGAAATCGCTGACAATGTTTTAGTTATGTATGCTGGAAAACCTGTAGAGAGTGCGAGCAAGACAGATTTATTTAAATCTCCGCTACACCCATACACTCAAGGTTTGATGAATTCAGTACCGCGCTTAGATCAACCTAGAAAAGAAAGGTTAGAAGCTATTCCTGGTCAGCCAGCCTCACTTCTCAATTTACCTAGTGGATGTTCGTTCTCAAATAGATGCACAAAGGTGTTTGAGGCCTGTTCTAGCGTACCTCCATTTTTTGAAACTTCTGAAAATCATAGAGCGGCATGTTTTTTGGTGGGTGATAAAAAATGAGTCAAAAAATTCTTTCGGTTTCTAATTTATCAAAGCATTATAAATTAGGCGGTGTTTTTTCTAAGGGCAAAGAAAAAGTGCATGCTGTTGATAATGTTTCATTTGAATTATATGAAGCAGAAACACTTGGCATCGTTGGCGAATCAGGGTGTGGAAAATCTACGCTTGGAAGAATGATTGTTCGGTTAGAAGAGCCAACAAAGGGAACAATCACGTTTGAAGGTAATGATTTAACTAAAAAATCCAATGCCAAACTTCGTTCGATTCGAAAACGACTTCAAATGATTTTCCAAGATCCATATGCCTCCCTAAATCCACGCAGACAAATAGGAAAAATAGTTGAAGAGCCACTTAGAATTCACGGCGTTGGAGCAGAAGAACGAAGAAAAATTGCAAGTGAATTACTTTTGCGAGTTGGACTTGATTCAAATTCATATGAGAAATATCCACATGAATTTTCAGGAGGGCAGAGACAACGTGTTGTGATTGCCAGAGCACTTGCGTTAAATCCAAAACTAGTTGTTGCTGATGAACCAGTATCTGCCTTAGATGTATCTATTCAGGCTCAGGTCCTTAACTTATTCAAAGATTTACAGCGTGAATATAAATTAACTTATATATTTATTGCCCATGACTTGGGAGTTGTGAGACAAGTGTCCGATCGAATTGCTGTCATGTATTTAGGAAAAATTGTTGAACTTGCCCCAGCGGAGGAGCTCTATACAAAGCCAGCACACCCTTATACCAAGGCCCTTTTATCGGCTAATCCAAGAATGGATACCTCAACTGCAAGTGAACGAATAATTTTGAAAGGCGATATTCCAAATCCAATTAATCGCCCCTCAGGCTGTGTATTTAATCCCCGCTGCCCGAAAGCAGAAGCAAAGTGCTCAACAGATTCTCCAGAATTAGTTCAAATTGGAAATCGAAAAGTTGCTTGTCATTTTCCTGAAAGTTAATTACACAGACTTAGTTATTCCGAAGTGGAGTCTTAAATTTAGTCAGCTGTAGTTTTAAAGCCTGATTCACGATGCGAACCATCGCAGAATGGCTTCTCTTTTGAATGGCCACAGCGGCATAAAGAGA
>CAWULH010000045.1:0-5791 GCA_963923215.1 uncultured bacterium | reverse complement strand
AAGTTTGGCTCGAATCAACAACTCTCTTAAATATCCCATTCGCAACAATTAATACGACGGTTCTAGTTCTCTCATCCGTTACCTGCCAATTTGGCGTATTTGCCGCGGAACGTTTTCAAGCGCGTCGCACTGGTGCGGTTTGGCAATTAAATAAATGGGGAATGCGCGAGTGGTTTGTTCTAACTTTCTTAATGGGTGCATTTTTTATCGGTGGTCAGATATTTGAATATGCGAATTTGATCCATGAACATATTTCATTATCTTCACGGGCTTATGGTTCTGTTTTCTATATAACCACTGGATTTCACGGTCTCCATGTGACAGGTGGTCTTGTTGCAATGCTTCTAATGCTTCTCCGGACCGCCAAAGCGCGCTCCTTCGGCCATAAGCAAGCAACTACAACAATTGTGGTCTCTTATTACTGGCACTTCGTCGATATTGTGTGGATCGCCCTCTTCTCTGCGATCTACTTAATTAAATAGAGGTTAGATGAAACTTTCAAAATATCGCCGCCATAAGTTAGCTGCTCCGGTGTTATTAGTTGGAGCTCTTATTGCTCTTGGTACTACTTTCCAAATTGCAAGCGCAGTTCCATCTTCATCAAAAATGGAAGCCTCTGCTTTATCTCCGCAGATCGCCGAAGGTAAGCGCCTTTTCTTACAAGGATGCTCTTCATGCCATGGATTAAATGCTGAGGGTGGAAATATCGCACCATCATTAATTGGCGTTGGTGCTGCTGCAGTTGATTTTCAAGTCGGTACAGGTCGAATGCCAATGGCCGATATGAGTCAGCAAGCGATGAGAAAAAAGCCTAAGTACAACGATGAAGAGGTTGCTGCGCTCGCTGCATATGTTGCTTCGCTAGCACCTGGACCAGCGTCAGTAAATAATGCATCTCTAACTTGGGAACGCGATGGAAATACTGCACAAGGTGGTGAGTTATTTAGAAATAACTGCGCCATGTGTCATAACTTTGCCGCGCAAGGTGGTGCTCTAACAAATGGTAAATATGCCCCAACATTGATGGGCGTAGAACCAAAACATATTTATGAAGCAATGATTACCGGCCCACAATCAATGCCGAAATTTAGCGATAAGACAATAACTCCAGAGGAGAAGTTATCAATTATTAAATGGATCAAAGCAGCGCAGAATGAACCACAGTTGGGCGGTGCAACAACAGGCCGTGTTGGTCCAGTAACTGAAGGATTGGCAGCATGGGTTCTTGGTCTTGGATTATTAATCGGAATTGCTGTTTGGCTAGCAACGAAGGCGAGATGAGTAATGTCAATTGAAAAATTTACCGATCCAGGTCTTCCAGAACATCAACATCGCCTTACTGATACCAGTGAGAAGCATGCAAAGCGTGCCGAGCGTCAAGTTGCAATACTATTCTTATTCTCAGCTCTTGGAACAATTGGAACAATCTCCTCATACCTTTTTATAAAATCCGGTACTTCGATTTTTATTCCGATTATCGGAAATACAAATGCCCAACAATTCTGCCTAGGGCTTGGTTTATCTGCTTCATTGTTATTTATTGGACTTGGCGCAGTTCACTGGGCAAAACAACTTATGCCAGACCAAGAAGTTGTCGCCGAGCGACATGAATTTAGATCTGAAGATCAAGACCGGAAAGAATTTGTAGCTTCTGCAAAAGAAGGAGCGGCAGCAGCCGGCCTTGGTCGCAGATCTCTTATTAAAAGAAGCCTCGGTCTCTCCTTAGGTTTGGTCGGATTGACACCACTTCTACTTCTACGTGACCTTGGTCCTGTACCTAAGAAGCATCTAAATAAAACAAATTGGAATGCTGGAACACGATTAGTTCTAGATCCAAGTAATCGCCCAGTTAAAGTTTCAGATCTCGAAGTTGGATCAGTAGCCCAAATTTTGCCGGAGCTTCCTGAAGGAGAGGAACGCACTCTTGAGAGTATTGCGACAGATGCAGTTCTCTTAATTCGCATTCGCCCAGAGGAATTTAATTTAGATCAAGAACGGCTCTCTTGGACTCACGAGGGAATTATTGCCTTCTCTAAAATTTGCTCTCATATGGGTTGTGCTGTTGCTCTTTATGAACAACAGACGAAACATTTACTCTGCCCCTGCCATCAATCAACTTTCGATGTTACAAGGGCAGCAAAAGTTATTTTTGGGCCAGCCGCTCGCCCACTTCCACAACTACCTATAACCGTCGATAATGAGGGTTACTTGATAGCGAAGGCACCATTTAATGAACCAATCGGACCAAGCTTCTGGGAGCGTAATTCAAAATGAAAAAATCTGAAATGATCGCAGGCAACGTTGCAGGTTATGTGGATGATCGATTGGGCGCAGCCAAATGGCTGAAGAAGAATCTAAATAAAGTATTCCCAGATCACTGGTCATTTATGTTAGGTGAAATAACCCTTTATTCATTCATAATTCTTTTACTTTCTGGAACTTTTTTAACTTTCTGGTTTGATCCTTCACAGCGCGAAGTGGTTTACAACGGCGCCTATGCCCCGCTTCAAAATGTGAAGATGTCTGCGGCCTATGCCTCAACGCTCCACATCTCTTTTGATGTACGCGGCGGATTGTTAATGCGCCAAATTCACCACTGGGCAGCATTGATTTTCATGGCAGCCATGATTGCTCACTTGATGCGTATCTTCTTTACCGGTGCATTCCGCAAGCCACGCGAATTTAACTGGATTATCGGAGTTGGTCTTGTCACTCTTGGAATTGTGGAAGGCTTCCTTGGATATTCCCTACCAGATGATCTCTTATCTGGAACTGGTATCAGAATTGCAGAAGCAATTTTGCAAGCGATTCCGTTAGTGGGAAGTTATCTAGCATTCTTTGCTTTTGGTGGACCATTCCCAGGACATGTATTTATTCCACGCATTTACACTGTGCACGTACTTCTATTGCCAGGTGCTTTCCTTGCTTTAATTACAATTCACTTAATGCTGGTCTGGTACCAGAAGCACACTCAATATCCAGGTCCAGGTCGTACAGAAAAGAATGTTGTCGGTTATCCACTCCTTCCGGTTTACATGGCTAAGGCTGGTGGCTTCTTCTTTATCGTATTTGGCGTAATTGCATTCCTTGGTGCCGTAGCTTCTATTAACCCAATCTGGCTTTATGGTCCGTACACACCTGCACAGATTTCTGCAGGTTCGCAACCGGATTTCTATATGGGTTGGCTCGATGGTCTGGTCCGTATGGCACCGCCACTTGAAACTCACGCATTCGGTCATACAATTTCTTGGAATATCTTGATTCCGGGTCTGATTGTTCCGGGAATTCTCTTTACAGGTATGGCGCTCTATCCATTTATTGAATCTTGGATGACTGGCGACAAGCGCGAACACCACCTTCTTGATCGTCCGCGAAATGCGCCAAATAGAACTGCTCTCGGAGCGATGTCGCTTGCTTTTATTTTGGTTGTATTACTTAATGGCGGAAATGATCTAATCGCAACTCACTTCCACTTATCTATTAATTCAATCATGTGGTTTACTCGAATTGGCGTAATTGTTATTCCACCACTCGTTTTCGTCATAACAAAGCGGCTCTGCCTCTCATTGCAGCGCGCAGAGCGTGAACTGGTTCTTCATGGTCGCGAAACCGGTCGTTTAGTCATGACTCCTGCCGGTGAATTCATTGAAGTTCATGAAGAACTTTCGCCAGAAAAGAAGTGGATACTCACATCCCATGAGCAACAACCTGCTTTGGAAGTTCCTACTGAAGATGCTTCAGGTGTAAGAAATCCGCAAGGAATTCGTGGGAAGATTCGGGCTCGCTTTGCTGTTGCCCACTCAGAACAGGTACCAGCGGCGACGATAAGTGACGCTAAAGAGTTAGGTCACGGCCAACACTAATTTGAATAGGCGGTAATCATGTCGCACCTAGTTGCAACTTGGTTACTGCCTATTTTCTTTGCATTGGTTGGCAATGAACTTCGCGCCGAAATCAAAGGTGGTGCGTTCACTACAAAAGTTAAGTTGTTAATACCTCTTTCCGCCGCCATTTTTGGCGTTTTAGTACCCTTTTTGATTTACGAAATATTTGTATATACGACAAAAATTTCAAACTCTGGTTGGGGGGTTGTGATTGCCACGGATTTACCTTTGGCTTTACTTGCCCTTAAATTCTTCAGCAAGGAGACTTCAGAGAAACTACGTCCGTATCTTCTATCTGTAGCAATCTTTGATGATTTAATTTCAATAATTTTGATCGCTCTCTTGTTCCATAAAAATGGAGTTCATCCCACAGTTTATGGCTTTCTTATTGGATTTATTATTCCCGTCCGAAATACCGGGAGATTAATCGCTATTGCAAACAAGATCTCTAATTATTTAATAATTCCACTTTTTATTCTGAGCACGATTATAGAAAATTGGACCATTAAGATTGGATTACTCACTTTCGCGGTAGTAATCTCTCGTATGATCGGAAAGCCAGTTGGCGTATTTGTGGGTAATTTTTTTGGCCAAAAGATAACCAATTCGAAGATTCTTGAAAATAAGGAAATTTTCGACGTGGGTTTAATCTGCACTCTAGGTCTTTCAGTCTCTCTTCTCTTTGCCGAAATTTCAAATTCACCTCAAATTGCATATTCCAGCATCCTATTATTAATACCATTAGCGATATTTTGCATTAAATTATTTTCTGACAGATCAAGAGGAAATTAATGATTGATTTTTCAAATAAGGTTGTCCTAATTTCAGGTGCCAGTTCGGGCATCGGCCTAGCCATCGCAAGAGCTCTTGACGAAAATGGTGCGCAGGTAGTCCTTCAGGGCATTGATGAAGTGTCTCTTAAAAAAGTTAGTTCAGAATTTAACAAAAAGCCATTAATTATTGTTGGTGATATTGGAGATTTTGGAGTTTGCGAAAGAGCTATAAATCAATCAATTACCGAATTTGGAAAACTTGACATTGTGATTGCGAACGCTGGAATTTACTTAACAAAAGACGGCTGGAAAGTTCCCCCAACTCAAATTAATCAGATTGTAAGTGTAAACATACTTGGAGTTTTCCACCTAACTCATGAAGCAATTAAACACTTTATAAAAGTTGGGGGTGGAGACATTATTGTCACAAGTTCTGTCGCCGGACTTGTTGATGTGGCGCATGAGGCCGTTTATTCAGCGACTAAAAATGCAGTTACTTCTTTCGTTAATTCAACTAGAAGTAGTGTTGCTGGAAAAAATATTCGAATCGGAAGTGTGGAACCTGGCTATGTACAAACTCCTCTTTGGGTTACCAATCCAGAAATTTCTGGTGCAGCCATACCAGAGTTGGTCGAAAATAATCGGGCACTGTTGCCAACTGATGTGGCTAATGCCATGTTATTTATGCTTACTCAACCTAGGCACGTAAATATTAGGGACATTGTTATTTTGCCAACTGATCAGAAATTCTCTTAATTTAACGTGAACTAAGTGCCAAGGCCGATTTGTAGGCCGCAACGACCTCTTCTTTGCTCCAAGGTTTTGGTGCCTGAGTAATGAAAAAATCTTTTAATGCTAGTTCGGCCAAGTTATCGATATCGCCTTCAGTAAAGCCAAGAGATGAAAGAACCGGGAAATCTAAATCTTTGAGAATCTTGGCCACTGCTTTTACCGCTCTTGAACCGTCGTTTGATCCATCATCTCCAACGCCCATCGCATCGGCGATGCGCTCCATTTTCTCTGGAACGATTTTTGCTTCGCGAGTTAATGTTTCTACAAGAACCAATCCAATTGTTAGGCCATGAGGAACATGCTTAACTCCCCCAATTGCCTGTCCTAGAGAATGCTCTGCAG
>CAWULH010000044.1:0-5897 GCA_963923215.1 uncultured bacterium | reverse complement strand
TTCCATCGATAATTTCGCCTTCAGATAGTGAGGCGTCCTGGTGAGTGCAAGTATCCGCAATAGCAAAAATTTCTTCTCCTAATCTGGCAAGACAAACTGCTTCGCCATCAACCTCCACTCGCAAAGGTTTACGTTCCTCTAAATCGGAAATATTTATTCTCATGAAAATGTACCTGCTTTATTTAGTTCATTTTCAATCCGATTCATCAAACGTTCTTCAATTTCATCATTCTTTATCTGAGCAACAATCTCGTTGAAAAATCCGCGAATGACTAATTTCCGTGCTTCTGCCATTGGGATACCACGGGACATGAGGTAGAACAGTTGCTCATCATCAAATTTTCCTGTTGTACTGGCATGCCCTGCTCCAACAATCTCTCCAGTTTCAATTTCGAGATTTGGAACGGAATCGGCCCTGGCCCCATCTGTTAGAAGCAAGTTGCGATTTAGTTCATAAGTGTCGGTACCTTCTGCATTGGATCGAATGTAAACATCGCCAATCCAAACAGATCTAGCAGAACTTCCCGCAAGTGCTCCTTTGTAGTTAACACGACTTTTAGCATGTCCAATATTGTGATCAACATGTAAACGATGTTCGTGATGTTGTCCGTTGGTTGCAAAGTAAAGGCCGGAAAGATTTGCAAAGGATCCAGGTCCCGTAAATTCGACTGTTGGAAGAAGGCGAACAACCTCTCCACCAAGAGTGATTACTATCGAATTAAATGTCGAGTCCTTGGCAAGAATTGCATGTTGGTGTCCCAATTGAATAGAACCACTTCCCCACTCTTGAAGAGAGATGAAATCTAAATTCGAGCCCTGATGAAGAATAAATTCAATTTCATCAATGATCTTTGTATCGCCCGTATTATCTAGAATTAATTTGGCATGAGCGTTCTCGCCCACGATTACCTGAAGACGACTTCCAATCTCACCTGCAGATGGCAGAGTTCGTGCAAGACGGATAACTTCACCCTCATAATTTTTGGAGATTTCTAGTATTTGGCCACTCTTCACTTCCGAGCGCAACTTTTTACTTGCGTCATCAGTTGTTTCTGAAGCTGGAGTAATTAAGCCTGACTTTAAAGAGACCCCAGAATTCTTTGTTAAAAGGGTAAAGGTTTCCGCCTCAGTCAATCGCGCTTCTGCGCCAATTAGCCCTGAGAGTTTTTTTACTGGAGTAAATCGCCAGGCTTCTTCCCGACCAGTGGGTACAAGATAATTTGTATTCAGTGTACTCATTAACCGACCGCACCTTCCATCTGCAATTCGATTAAGCGATTCAACTCAAGTGCGTACTCCATTGGTAACTCTCTAGCAATAGGTTCAATGAAACCACGAACAATCATCGCCATCGCTTCATCTTCGCTAAGTCCTCTAGACATTAAATAGAAGAGTTGGTCATCGCTAATCTTTGAAACTGTTGCCTCGTGTCCCATATTTACATCATCTTCACGAATATCCACATATGGATATGTGTCAGATCTAGAAATCGTGTCAACTAAAAGTGCATCGCATTTAACTGTTGATTTTGAACTACTTGCACCTTCTTGTACTTGTACGAGTCCACGATATGAAGTTCGACCTCCACCTCTTGCCACAGATTTAGAAATGATGGTTGATGAAGTATGAGGTGCAGCGTGTACCATCTTTGCACCAGCATCCTGATGTTGGCCCTCTCCTGCAAATGCAATAGAAAGTGTCTCTCCTTTTGCATGAGGTCCCATTAAAAATACTGCTGGATACTTCATGGTCACCTTGGAACCGATATTGCCATCTATCCATTCCATAGTTGCGCCCTCTTCACAAGTGGCTCGCTTGGTCACTAAGTTGTAAACATTGTTCGACCAATTTTGAATTGTTGTATAACGAACGCGGGCATTCTTCTTGACAATGATTTCAACTACAGCTGAATGGAGTGAATCGGATGAATAGATTGGAGCTGTGCAACCCTCAACGTAGTGAACATATGAACCTTCATCCGCAATGATTAACGTCCGTTCAAATTGCCCCATGTTCTCAGTATTGATTCGGAAATATGCTTGAAGTGGAATCTCTACATGAACTCCCTTTGGGACATAGATAAATGAACCACCAGACCAAACTGCAGTGTTTAGCGCTGCGAATTTATTATCTCCGACCGGAATTACACTTCCAAAATATTCTTTAAATATATCTTCGTGTTCTTTTAATCCTGAATCGGTATCGAGAAAAATAACTCCCTGCGCCTGTAGATCTTCGCGAATAGAGTGGTATACAACTTCTGATTCATATTGGGCAGCTACTCCAGCAACCAACCTCTGCTTTTCCGCCTCTGGTATACCCAAACGATCATAAGTATTCTTTATATCCTCTGGGAGATCTTCCCAACTCTGCGCCTGCTTCTCTGTAGAGCGAACAAAATATTTAATTTTGTCAAAGAAAATTCCCGATAAATCTGATCCCCAATTTGGCATAGGTTTCTTATCAAAGAGAGTGAGGCCTTTTAATCTAAGATCAAGCATCCATTCCGGTTCACTCTTCTTAGCCGAGATATCGCGTACTACTTCTTCATTAAGACCCCGCTGAGCGGAAGCACCTGCAACATCTTTGTCGGACCAGCCATATTCATAGTTGCCGATTCCTTCAATTGACTCAAGAGTCTTAGTTGCTTCACTCATTTATTGCGCTCCTTGATTGGTCCTTTGGTTAAATTTTTATTAGGAATAAAAGTGGTACAAACTCCGTCGCCTCTGCCGATAGTTGCGAGTCGTTGGACGTGCGTTCCTAGTAATTCTGAGAATGCTTCAGTTTCAGCTTCACAAATTTCAGGAAATTCTGCAGCGACATGAGCTATTGGACAATGATTTTGACATAATTCCTCACCGATTCCCTGCGTATGTAAATTTGCAGCAAATCCTGCATCGGTCAAAAAAGAGACCAGAGCCTTACTCTTTTCATGAATTGTCTTTTTGTTTTCAATTTTTGGCGCAGCTTCCTTTGAAATGTCAGATGCTCGCGCTTTTGCAAAATTAATTATCTGTGAACGATCTCCATCTTTGGAGATAAATTTGAGAACAGATACTGCTAAATCATCGTAGGAGTGTTCAAATTTCTCGCGACCTGCATCAGTTAGAACAAAAACTTTAGAAGGACGTCCGCGCCCGCGCGCCGAAGAACTCTTCTGGTACGGCTCCCGCGCACTTAGAACACCACTTTCAACAAGTGAATCTAGATGGCGCCTAATTCCAGCAGGCGTAATTTTCAATCGCCTAGAGAGCGTAGCGGCGGTCGCCGGTCCATTTTCGAGAATGGATCGGACCAGGAGATCCCTCGTCTTATCCTCGCGCTTTTTCACAACATAATTGTTGCGTAATTCAGTCAACTTTGCCAATCGACCTTTCTGCCCCCTTCGCCATTTAGGCTAGCCTCATGCTGAAGGGGAATTTGAAGAAGATCTTCACGGTTCTTCTTACTCTGCAAGGACTCCTCATTGTTACAGGTGGAGCTGTGCGATTAACTGGATCTGGACTTGGTTGCCCGACCTGGCCGACTTGTACGGGCAAGTCTTACAAACCAGTTCCTCATCAAGCCCAGGGTCAATTACATGCCTGGATCGAATTTGGGAATCGTTTGATTGCTTGGCTAATTTTTATATTTGCTCTTCTTGCCTTGGTAGGAATTGTTAAACATTTAAAAGAACGAAATGACTATAAAAAACTTAGAAATCTAGCCTTATGGCAACTCATGGGATTTATCGCACAGGTTGTACTAGGTGGAATTACAGTCCTAACCAAATTAAACCCCCTCGCAGTTTCGGGTCACTTTTTGCTTTCAATTCCTTTAGTAGCCGGGGCACTCTCTCTTCGTAATCGATATATCTATCAGGATCATTTCTTAGTTAATTCGACTACCAAATTATTGAAGAATATTTACTTATTGGCAGTAATTGTTTTGATTTTTATCGGAACCGTGGTTACAGGCAGTGGCCCGTTGGCTGGTGATTTGCAAGCTAAGAGATATAAATTAGATGGTGCTCAAGTTGCTCAATTACATTCATATATTGCTATAACAGTTTTAATTTTGTTTATTGGACTTTTCGTATCTGTAAAATCTTTTGAGGGTAAAGATGTATATAACTCACTTTCAAAAACTTTATTTTTCACAGCCGTTATTCTGATTGCGGAGGGCGCGATTGGTTATCGACAATTTGCTCTGGGCCTACCAGAAGTATTAGTTGGAATACACATATTAGGGGCAACTTTGCTCTGGATTTGCACGTGGAATATTCATCTACAGATTAGGGATAGATAATCATGGATAAATTAGATCAAGATGCAATAAGAATTTCTCGGGCTCTGGCGATGGATGCCGTACAGAAGGTAGGTAATGGCCATCCTGGAACCGCAATGGCTCTTGCGCCAATTGCATACACACTTTTCCAAAAAATATTAAAACACAATCCAAATAATCCTAATTGGTTAGGTCGAGATCGCTTTGTACTTTCGGCAGGTCACTCTTCACTGACCTTGTACATCCAACTTTATCTCTCTGGATACGGTCTGGAATTAGAGGATTTAAAATCTTTTCGAACTTACAAATCTTTAACTCCTGGTCATCCTGAATATGGACATACGGCAGGTGTTGAAATTACAACTGGCCCATTGGGTTCTGGTATTTCCAGTGCAGTCGGAATGGCTATGGCCGCTCGATTTGAGAAAGGACTTTTTGATCCAGAGGGAAATTCCACAATTTTTGATCACAATATTTGGGTGATTGCATCGGACGGTGACTTGCAAGAAGGTATGAGTAGTGAAGCATCTTCACTTGCAGGTACTCAAGCCCTTGGAAATCTAAAAGTCATTTATGATGACAATAGAATTTCAATCGAAGGCGATACCAATCTAGCTTTTACGGAAGATGTGAGTGCCCGTTATCGTGCATATGGTTGGCATGTTATTGAAGTCCCAACTACATTAGACGGCAATGTTGATTTAGAAAAATTCAACTTGGCAGCGAATGAAGCCTTAAATGAGAAAAATCGACCAACTCTAATCCGCGTAAAAACTGTTATTGCATGGCCAGCACCGAATGCCAAGAACACTTCAGAATCGCATGGATCGGCTTTAGGTAGCGAGGAAGTTGCCGCCACAAAAGAAGTTCTTGGTCTGGATCCAAAAGTAGATTTTTACATTTCTGAAGAAATTTTCAGTCACACTCGGAAAGCAAAAGTACGGGGACAAGAGTTAGAGGATGAATGGAATGAAGAACTTAAGAATTGGCGTTCTTCCAATCCTGACAAATCTCAATTACTCGATCGAATTTTGAATAAAGAACTTCCAAGGGATTGGGAGTCGGCACTTCCTGTCTTTGAAAGTGGTAAAGACATTTCAACTCGAGTTGCATCAGGAAAGGTAATTTCTGCAATTGCAAATCTTCTCCCAGAGTTTTGGGGAGGATCTGCTGATTTAGGTGGAAGCAATATGACCTCAATTTCCAATGGCGGTTCATTCTTGCCAAAATCAAGTGGAGTTGAAGGGGCAAATCCCTATGGCAGGGTAATTCACTTCGGAATTAGAGAGCATGCTATGGGAGCCATTATTAATGGGATAGCTCTACATGGTTTAACAAAAATTTATGCAGGAACTTTTCTAGTTTTCAGCGATTATATGCGCGGAAGTGTTCGCTTGGCAGCAATAATGGATCTACCTGTAACTTTTGTCTGGTCGCATGATTCAATCGGTGTAGGTGAGGATGGACCAACACATCAACCAATTGAACATTTAGCTTCTCTTCGTTCCATCCCTAATTTTTCTGTTATTCGTCCGGCGGATGGAAACGAAGTCTCCGTAGCTTGGCGGGAAATAATTAGACGCCGTAAACCGGTGGGCTTAATTTTAAGCAGGCAGAATCTTCCAGTA
>CAWULH010000043.1:0-5902 GCA_963923215.1 uncultured bacterium | reverse complement strand
GCTCAACCAAAGGTAATCGCGCTCGGGGTTGCACCAAAAGAGAAATTACCAATCATGGCCAAAGTTGTATCTGATCGCGGTGGCGAAGGTTTTGCCTTCCGGGGGGATGACGGCATTGATGAATTAACACTTGCAACAACTTCGACCGTCCTACAAATTAGCAATGGGGAAATTCAAGCCCATAAATTTGATCCGGAAGAAATTGGAATAGAACGTGCTCCTCTAACTTCACTTATTGGCGGAGTTCCTGAAGTAAATGCCAAGATAATTCGAGGAGTCTTTGAAGGTGACCAAGGTCCAATTCGCGATGCGATTCTTCTAAATGCGGCGATTGCTATTGCAGCTTTTAAAGGGGATTTCGATATTGGTCTTAATCAGCAGATTGCAAATGGTCTGGTTTTAGCGCAGCAGGCAATTGATTCAGGAAAAGCATTAGAACTCCTTGTGAATTTCGCCAAACTTACTCAGGAACTCTCGCCCGCCAACAGAAGGTAATACTTACCTTATTTTAAGGAAATTAAATAAATCTTCCTTTGTAAAGACATCAAATCCTGATACTCGTTCTATCAAATGGTGGAAAACATCGACTGTAGATTCCACATCCCGCATTGCCCTGTGAGAAGGGGTAACTTCAGAACCGACAAAATCAGAAAGAGTTGAGAGTTTGTAATTTGCGACTTCAAATCTTTCAATCACAAATCTTGCAAATTTCACCGTATCAATAATTGGAAATTTCGGCCAAGATATTTTTGAACTGGCTGCAGCACTCTTTAGAAATGAGAGATCAAACGGCGAATTGTGTGCAACAAGTACAGTCTCCGTTGGATCTCCTAAGAAATTTATAAAACGGGGGAGGACATCTTGAATAGAAGGTTTATCAAAGAGCATAGAGTCTGTAATTCCAGTCATCTCTGTTATGTAAGAGGGTATAGATGTTCCGGGATTGACCAACTCATTGAATCGATCTAAATGCTCTCCACCGCGTACTCGAATGGCGCCAATCTCTGTAATTCCGTTTCCATCCTGAGGCGATGCTCCAGTTGTCTCCAAATCTAAAATTACAAAGTGGACTTCAGAGAGTGGCATACCCATATCAGCCAAATTAGGTTGCCATTCAACTCCAGACATAAGCAAAAGGTACTTTAATTAACCGACATCAAAGGGTTTTACCTTCTACGCTTACATCGTGACTAATGCGGTTCTCGTCCTCGACTTCATTTCAACTTTTGCATTTGCCCTGGTCGGCGCCAAAGTAGCAGCCTTAAAGGGGATGGATTACGGCGGAATAACTTTTGTTGCCGCAGTTTCTGCGCTCTCCGGCGGAACTTTTAGAAATTTGGCATTACAAATGAAGGTAGCCTGGGTATCACATCCTTATTTGCTAATCGCGGTCTTGCTTGCTGTCATCTTTGTCATTGCACTTTCATCCGGACCAATTGGAAAAATTGCACTTACTTTGGATTCGATCGGATTGGCATTTGCTGCGGTTGCTGGTGTTTACCTCTCACTTCAACATGGAGCGGAGTTATTTGCTGCAGTGGTTTTAGGAGTTTTATCCGCAGTTCTTGGCGGTCTAATTCGCGATGTTTTATGTCAGACACCGCCAGTCTTACTTCACCGCGAAACCAACGGAACTGCCACCCTACTTGGAGCACTTGTTTTTGCTGTACTTTATAAATTGGAATTACAAATTGCAGTCAATTCCTTAATTTCAGGTGCAGTCGTGATGTGTATCAGGCTTGTGTCAATAAAATATAAATGGAATCTTCCTAAATTAACAAAGTGAAAAAGTTTATAGTTTTCTTATTATTGCCCTTATTAGTTGCCTGTGGTGCAAATAAAAAAGTGGTTGAGGTGGCGCCATCAAAATCTATACTTATTCCAAACTCTTGTCGTGAATCAAAAGCTCTGAGTGCGGTGCAGAGTGAAATTCCAGGAGGAGATTTCATTGATACTAAATGGACTCCTGCCCCCAATACCGAGCTTGCCGACGTACTAAATAATGGTGGCATTGCCTGTTCTTTTGGAATATCGAGTGCTGAAATTGGCGCAACCATCAGGTGGGTTAAGGATGATAAGAAGAACTTCGAGAAGTGGGTTCCAAATTGGTTAACGGATGGTTATCAAAAGGTTGATTTAACTAGTTATGGGTTATCCAATGGATATTTTCTGCAAAAGGCACAGTCAGCTACCCAAGAATTCAATGTTTGGATTCTAAACTTCAAGGCAGGTGGAGTATGGGTCTCCATTGGTCGAACTTCAGGAACCTCCATAAGCGATGGAGCGAAATTGATTGAAGCTGTTATATCTAAATAAGAGGAGCGCGATGAGTAAAAAGTTAGTAGCAGAATTTCTTGGAACCTTCACTCTGATTTTCGTGGGTGCAGGTGCAATCATGACCGGTAAAGCAGACTTACTTGGAATTGCTCTTGCACATGGTCTCGCAATTGCCACAATGATTGCGGCACTTGGTGGCATTTCTGGTGGACACTTTAATCCTGCAGTGACTTTTGGATTTCTTTTAACAAAACGTATTTCAATTGAAAAAGCAGCACAGTACTGGGTATCTCAATTACTTGGAGCTTCATTTGCTGCCTGGATTTTAAAATCTGTTTATGGATCAATGGCGGGAACTGTTGGAGGTGCTTCACTTTCTCAAGGAGTTTCTCCAATGAAAGCAATGATTGCTGAAGGTATTGGAACATTTTTACTTATGCTTGTAATTGTTGGAACTGCTATTGATAAGCGCGGGTCATTTGCCGCTGGATTCCCAATTGGTTTAACAATTTCTTCAGTAATTCTTGTGATCGGTCCAATGACTGGAGCGGCATTAAATCCAGCCCGCTGGTTCGGACCGGCACTTGTAACTGGCTCTTGGAGCAACGCTTGGGTATGGCTTCTTGGCCCACTTCTTGGCGCTTCAGTTGCAGCACTTGGATATAACTGGTTACTTAATCCAAAAGATTAAGAAATGAAAAGTAAAAATAAAGTAGTTGTTGTTACGGGCGCGGGCGCTGGCATGGGGCGCCAAGTTTCTCTTGAACTGCTTAAACGCGGTGCAAAGGTTGTGGCTATCGACATTAAAAAAGAGGGATTAGATGAGACAGAGAAATTGTCATCTAGTTTTTCTGCAAATATAGCTTCGTTTGTAACTGATATCTCCAAACAGTCAGAAGTTGCGGCTCTTCCGGAAAAAGTTATATCTAAATTTGGACAAGTAGATGGCCTAATTAATGTTGCCGGAATTATTCACAAATTTAAAGGCGTTGCCGAACTTTCTTATGAAGATTTCCAGAGAATTTTTGGAGTTAATTTCTATGGCACCGTTCATATGGTTAAAGAGTTTCTCCCATTACTCGTAAAGCGACCTGAAGCACAGATTCTTAATGTAAGCAGTATGGGTGGATATGTTCCGGTTCCAGGGCAGACTGTTTATGGCGCATCTAAAGCGGCAATTAAGTTATTTACCGAAGGACTTCGATCTGAACTTAAAGGTACAAAAGTTGGCGTAGCACTCCTCTTTCCTGGCGCAGTAAATACAAATATTTCTATTAACTCAGGCGCTCTCACTGCAGCTGAGGCTGAAAAGATGGCGGCAGCCGCTCCTAAGAATATGAAAACGACGGATCAAGTTGTCGCAGGAAAATTAATTGTTGATGCCTTTGAAAAGAACTCTTTCCACGCCTTCGTTGGTTCTGATGCGAAAATGATGGATAGATTGTCACGGATATCTCCTGAGTGGGCAGCAAATCTTATTCAGAAGAAGATGGCTTCACTGATTAAATAGCCCGGTGAGTTCGTTTAAGTCCAAACTTCTTCTTGGACTTCCAATCTTCCTAGCTGCCGTAAATATGCGGGCAGGAATTAATCAAGTGGGTCCACTTATCCCAATTCTTAAGAACTATTTTCACGTAAGTAATTTTTCAATGTCGTTATTAGCAGGAATTCCACTTCTCTGTTTCTCTGCAACAAGTCTCTTCATGTGGCTAATTATTCGCTTGGGTTCGAGTAATCGAATAATTCAATGGGCTCTCTTCTCCTTATTCTTGGGATTATTACTTAGAGCAACGACCGGATTAATTGGGCTCTATCTCTTCACATTTTTAATTGGTGTTTCGATAGCTGTTATGAATTACGAAATACCAGCCTGGATTAAATCCAATGCTGCCAAAGACACAGGTTTTATGACCGGAATTTATTCAACCACTATGGGTTTAATAGGTGGTCTAGCAATTGCAATAAGTGTTCCGCTTGCAAATATAAATTCGTGGTCTTGGCGAATGGCAATGGTTCCATGGATAGTGATTGCAGGACTCACTGCCATTTATTGGTATTCGAAAAAAGAGAAAAATCCGAAGCCAGATATTTTTACTCCGAAACCATTTTGGAAGACTTCAGCGTTTCGCAATCCAATTGCCTGGGCTATGGTTTTCTATTTTGGACTTCAATCATTTTCATACTATTCAACTGCCACCTGGCTACCTACGATCCTCACTACAAAAGGGCTCTCTTTGGGTCACGCGGCGCTAATGGTTTCTGTAACTGGAATCATTGGTTCAGCCATAGGAATTGCTGCACCGCATTACATAGGCAGATACTCGGATAAACGGAAAATACTTGTCATTAATTCTGCATTTATTGTTCTTGGCTTTGTAATGGTAACTATTCAGACTGGGCCAATTCTTTTAATTTGGCTCTTAATTTCGAATATTGGAATGTCAATTAATTTCCCAATGGCATTAACTCTTGCGGGAACAAAAACTAGATCTCCTGAATCAACCAGAAATTTATCGACCATGATGCAATCAGTTGGATATCTAATTGCAGCATTTGGGCCAAGTTATGTTGGCGGAATTTTTGATCTAACAAAAAGCTGGAACTGGGCGATAATGGGGGTAGTTTTAATCTGTATTTTCCAAGTTCTAATTAGCTTTGTTGTTGGTAAAGAGAGTTATATAGATTAATTTAACAAGTAGTCGAGGGCTTGTGCCGCACTCCAACCACCTGGGTACTTCTTAACCAACTGCTTAGGGCCATCTAAATCAGAGCCCATCGTTACAAGAGGCAATTCACGTCTGCCATCAGGACGTAATTGCGGTAAGCCAATATCTGCCATGAGTGAATTGCAGAGACACTTAGATTTTTCAAAATTCTTTGAGTCACCTTTTTTGAATTCGTAATTATCGATTGGCTCTGCTGGGCATCGGTATCCCACTGTTCCATTCTCACGCAAATAAGGAGTACGTAAATAACCAAGATCGCAGATTCGCATTCGCTTCGCATAGATTTCTTTATCTGACACTGTCCCTTCCATTTGAATTACTTTAAATGGGAATCCAGTAGGAGAGGCCGCCGCATCTGTCTTAACAACCACTTTCCCTGCAGCAAGATTTTCCAATACTTGAGCACGTAATTCGGGTAAGAACCCAGATTCTCTTGAAAGAGCAAAGACCGACCCCACTTGTACACCTTTTGCACCTAATGCAAGCGCCTCTTTTAATTTCGCTGGCGTTCCATAACCACCGGCAAGCCAGAATGGAGAACCAGATGCCAGAATCTTCTCAAAATTTGGAATATCGGCTTCACCATAAATTGCTTCATCATTTTCATTCACATGATTTTTGGCACGGGGCGGGGCATTGTGACCTCCAGCAACATGTCCTTCAATCACAAAACCATCAGGTTTTGTTTCCTCATCTTTATTTAAATATGAAACGAGAATGTGCGAGGAGACAATTGCCAGAAAGTGTGGCCGCTTTATCGGATAAGTGATTCCTGAAATTTGCGCTGGGTCATATCGAATCTCATGTTTTTCAGTCGAACCTGTTACATCTACACGCATCGCAACTGGTTTGCCTTGAGCAAGTCCATCAAGAAGTGCCGGTACTTGGGCTGGAATTCC